>NZ_KE383878.1:177082-358742 GCF_000422585.1 Hugenholtzia roseola DSM 9546 | reverse complement strand
ACGGTTTCACAAACGGCAGGTTTGGCTTCTGGTGCAATCTTCCCTATTGGCACAACAACCAACACTTTTGTCGTAACGGATTTGGCAGGCAATACCGCCACTTGTAGCTTTGATGTAACGGTTACGGATAACCAAAATCCAACCATCACCGCCCCTGCTGCCGTCAGTGCAAACGTAGATGCAGGGCTTTGTACTGCTTCGGGAGTCGCTTTGGGAACGCCCACAACGGCAGATAACTGTTCTGTTGCTTCGGTTACAAACAATGCCCCTGCCACTTTCCCACTTGGCACAACGACCGTTACTTGGACGGTAACAGATGGAAGTGGAAATACTGCTACCGATACTCAAATCGTAACCGTTACAGATAACCAAAATCCAACCATTACCGCTCCTGCTGGTGTAACTGTGAATACTGACGCAGGGCTTTGCACCGCTTCGGGTGTGGCTTTGGGAACGCCTACGGCATCGGATAACTGTACTTTTACGGTTACAAATAACGCCCCTGCTACTTTCCCCATAGGCAATACAACGGTTACTTGGACAGTAACTGACGGTGCAGGCAATACGGCTACTTCTACGCAAATTGTTACGGTTACGCATACCTACGCACTTACTTACAGCGGTACGATTTTCAACGAAGCGGCTTCAAATAATGGCAGCATGGGCAATACGCTTACTATCAGTGCCGATTGTGATGCCTTTATGGGCGTGGCAGGCGATGATTTTGTGTCTTTGGGTTGGGTCTTGGTTTCGAATGTGCCTTCGGGACTTACGCCTCAAATGGTTAAAATTGATGCTCAAACGCTTGTTTTTAGCTTAGTAGGCAATGCCAGTCCGCATACGATTACGAACAATGTCAGCGACCTGACGGTAGAATTTGAAGATGATGCCTTTGTTACCAATAATGCTTCGGCTGTAATAGGTTTCTCGCGCAATGATTTGCAGGTTCTCTTTTCGGGTTGCGACGCGCCACTGCCGCCGAATAGCACTTTTGACGGTTTTTATGACTGTCAAGCAGATTTGGCTACTTTCATACTCAAAACAAACATCAATCCGCAGGGTGAAAACACGACGCTTCGTTTGGAATATGGTAGCGATATATTCAACCTCGACCAAGTGTTGAATTTTGCAAATGTCTATACTGGTACGTCCAACTTAGAACTTATTTACTTCTTGGAATGGGAAAAAGGTACGCCGCTTTATTTCCGTTTTTCTACTCTCAATAACTGTTCAAGTGGTGCGATTGGCTTAGGAAATGTGGTTTATGTGCCGCCTGTGCCTGATGCAGGAGATAACCAAATTGGGCAAGCGCATTTTGTTCTGCCCGAACAAGTGCCTTTCCCACTTACCGACGTTGGTACGCCGATTGTGGATTCACTCTTTACTTTCCAATGGCAAGCCTCTGCCGATAGCCTTGTTTGGGTTGATGTAGTAGGTGCAAACGCGCCTACCCTGACTTTTGACTCTGCCTTGCTTGCGCCTACTTATTTCCGCAGAAAGGCAATTCACCAGACGGATTGCGAACAGGTGAGCAATGCCGTTTTGGTAGATGTGCTTTTCCCACCTTATATTAGCCAATTCAATCCCAGCGATTCGCTTATCTTGGTTGCGATTTATCAGGCTACGGGGGGCGTAAATTGGACAAACTCGTGGAATTTGAACGACCCTGTTTATACTTGGCAGGGCGTAACCTTAGCGGCAACTTTGCAGGGTTCGATTGTGGTCAAAGACCTTGATTTAGAAAATAACAACCTCATCAATACAATGCCTGCCCAAACTGCCAACTTTATCTTGGCGCAGGATACGGCGTTTTCTATTCATATCGGACAAAACAAACTCAATTTTGCCTCTGCCGAACCTTTTATCGGAAGCCTCAACGATTTTGCCTATGCACCACAAGATTCCATCAACGAATCGCAATACCTGACGCGCTTGCAGGGAGATACCGTAACGATGCACGTCAATGGGGGAGGAAATTCCGACCTTTATCAGTGGTATAAAGATGGAACGCTTTTGCCCGACGCAACGGCGGCTATATTGCAAATAGATACGATTGCGCTTGCGGATATGGGCGAATATGCTTGTATCGTAACCAATCCAATAGCCAATCAGCTTACATTGCATAGGCGAAAAGTTTATCTCAACGTCATTCCTTACGTCAGTCCGCTCGACTCGATGGTCTTGGTAGAGCTTTTTGAGCAAACGGGTGGCGAGGAAACTTGGCTTGACCCTTGGGTATTAGAAGACCCTGTCGGGACTTGGTCGGGACTTACTTTCGAAAATGGATACATCACCGAAATCGATTTGAGTGGCAGAGGGCTTACGGGTAGCATACCTGAAAGTTTTAATGCTGATGCCGAATTGATAGCCAATCTGACCTACCTCAATCTATTCAATAACGCGCTTTCGGGAACAATCCCTGCGGGCTTGGGTTCTTTCGAGCAGCTCATTTATTTAGACTTGGGCAAAAATAACTTTTCGGGTGCAGTGCCAGAAGAGCTTGGCAATCTTACCAACTTGCTAACCTTAGATTTGGGTGAAAACGAACTCACCTCGCTGCCTGCTTCGCTCGACAATCTGACCGCACTGCAAACGCTTATTTTACGAAACAATGCCTTCGAAACGATACCTTATTTGGGCAGTTTGGTAGAATTGCTTACCCTCGATATCAGCCACAACTTGCTTACGCTCATGCCCGAAGGGATTCCGAATATGGTCAAATTGAACAACTTATATGCACACGTAAATTTTGTGGAAAGTTGGGCAGAAAATATCAGCACTTTAAGCGCATTAAGGCAACTTACGTTACATTCGAATCGTCTGGTGGCTTTGCCCGAAGGCTTGACGGCTTTGCGCAGAATCCAATATTTGAATTTGGCGCAAAATCACCTCGAATTTGACGACCTACTGCCACTTTCGAGCAGGAGGGGAAGCGGCTTTGTCTATGCGCCACAGGCAGATTTGGAAACTTATCTCGAAGTGCTACTCGAAGAGGGGCAAGATTACACGCTCGATGTTCAGACACAAGGGCAGGGCAATGCCTACCGTTGGTTTAAAAATGGGACTGCTATTCCCTTTGCACTAACCAAAAGCACGACTTTGCGCCGCGTCAATGGGCGAAATGCAGGGCGTTATGTCGTTTTAATTACAAATTCGAGCTTGCCCGACCTGACGCTTTTCCGTTTTCCAATAGATTTAAAAGTGGCTTGTGCAGGTGTGCCTTTGGCGGTAGAAGTAAGCCAGCGTCAGTTTTGCGACCAGTCGCCTATCTATGCGCAAATGCAGGTAGCCGAAACCGAATCGAGTGATGCTATTTCTTATCAGTGGTATTTCGATGGCAACCCTATTTTCAATGCCACTGCAAGCCGCTATGTAGCGACACGCGCAGGTTTTTATTGGCTTGAACGCAATCAAGACAACTGTATTTCGCGCTCGGATAGCATTTGGATAGAAATGGTAGAGGCGCGTTTGGTAGAAATTATACAACAGGGCAATGTACTAACGCCGATTGCAGATGTCAGCGGCATGCGTGCCTTCCAGTGGTTTAGAGATGGCAATGCAGTGGCAAATGCAGTGCAGCCTGTCTTTGAGCCTACACAGTCGGGCAATTACCGTTTGCAGTACCTCGAAGAGAGCGGCTGCTTGGGGCTTTCCAATGAAATTGCTTTCACCGTTACGGGCATAGAAGACAATGAAAATAATAGTGGTTTGATTTTCAAAGTCTATCCAAACCCAACACAGGGCGATTTTCAGGTAGTCTTTGAAACGGCAGAATTGCGCCATCTTACCTTGCGCGATTTAGTAGGCAGAGAATTGATAAGCCTTTCGAGCGAGGAAAAAGTAGTGCCTTTTGCCCTTCAAAATCTGCCTAAGGGCGTGTATTGGTTGGAAGTGCGCTTGGCACAAGAGGTGCGCCTGCTAAGGGTAGTATTTGAATAGTCTGTTAGCGGCATTTTTAAAAAAAGACTTCTAAACCTTTTCTTTGACTACTTTTTTCTGAAACAAATCCAAAAATGCAGTTTTCCGCTGCGTTTTTGGATTTTTGATTTTTAAAGCAAAAAAGGCTTGACAAATAAGGACTTAGCGTTATCCTTTTTTAGAAAAAATCCGTATCTTTGCTTAGGTTGGCAGACCTTTGGGTCGGGCGAGTAGTGCCTATTTACTTTTCTTTTTTCGCGCCTATTTGCCTAAGCATAAAAAACTTCAAATTGGATTTACAAACAAGGACACAAAAAATGGCGTTTTGCTCTTAACGCATTTTTTGCTGTGGCTTGTCGCTAAAAAATCATACAACTTACCTTTTATCGCTTTTTTCTATGAATTGGAGAATCTTTACACCAACAAGTTTTAAATTTTACACACTACTTTTTCTTATATGTATCTTTTTTTCTAATACCTTATTTGCACAACAGCCTGCTGGGAATCGGGGGCTATATTTTGATGGAGTAGATGACATCGCAAACTTGGGTCTTATCGCGCCTACCACTACCCTAACGATAGAACTTTGGTACAAGCCTCAAAGTGTAACAGGAGGTACGGTATTTCACAACACAGGTGCTTCTCCCAACACAGGTTTGTGGTTGGAAATGAACCCCACTAATATAAGGGCAAGTTTTGGAAGAGGAGGCGATAGGGCTATGCGCGACTTTCCGTATGCTTCTAACCTCAATCAATGGTATCATATCGCCTTAGTCTATAATCACCCAAACGTAACGATTTACGTCAATGGAACACCCATTGGAACGCAAGCCTTTGTTTCGCCTGCTTCTGGAAATGCTACTTTCAATTCAAATATACCGCTTTATGTAGGCGGTCAGTACGCGCCTTCTTGGGCAAGCGATACCTACATCAAGGGGCAGGTAGATGAGGTGCGTATCTTCACAAGTGTTAGAAGTGGGGCAGAAATTGCGGCTGATATGACCTCTACCACTCCCGACGGAGCTTATTCTTACTTTGATTTTAACATAGGCACAGGTCAGGTGCTTGCCAATGCGGGAACTTCCGCGCTTGCAGGTGAGATGGGGCAGACTAATGCGGCTGATACTTCTGACCCACTTTGGGCTTTGCGTGTAAAAAATACCAACGACGCAGGTGCAGAGTCCTTACGTGAGGTCATCACGCAGGCAAACGGACTGGCGGGAAAAAATTACGTGGATTTTTCTATCGGAAACGACCCCGCTATCGTGCAGACTATTTCCTTATCGAGTTTTGCAACCATTACCGCTAATACCAATCCTGTTTGGATAGACGGCTTTTCGCAAATAGGCAGTAGTCCGAATACACAAGCCATCGGCAATGATGCCCAAATGCGTATTGTCATAGAGCGTTCGGCAGGGTCATTTACAGGTATTCAACTATCTTCAAACCAAAACCTTTTGCAGGGAATTGCGATTAATAGCCATTTCAACTCCGCTATCAATATTACGGGAGATAATAATCAGGTGAGCGGCTGTTTCATAGGTACAGATGCTACTGGGACTGCCGCAGCAGGGGCAAGTAACACAAATGGGATTGGCGTATCTGGTTCAAATAACACGATTGGAGGCTTGAATTTGGCAGATAGAATGTTGCTTTCGGGGCATGATGGTAGAGGGGTGGATATATCGGATGGCACAACCAACATAGTTCAAAACTGCTACATAGGTACGGATAAAAGCGGTCTAAATTCTCTTAGCAATTCTTTTGGTGGTATTAGCATTTCGGGTGGAAGTTTGCATATTATAGGTACAAACGCGCTTAATGCACGAAATATCATTTCAGGTTTGACGGGCTTTGCCACTGCAATTTCTGTTTTTGGTAGTGCTAATACCAACACAATACAATATAATTGGGTAGGTATCGCCTCCGACGGGACTCCATTGGCAAACAATTATATCGGCATAAATGTACAAACGAATGGAAACACGATTGATAATAACGTTATCGGAAATAGCGGACAAACGGCATTGGCTATCAATGGAGGAAACAACAATACTGTTTCTAATAATATAATTGGTCTAAACCCGCTTGGGGACACCCCTTACCCGAATGGTGTTGGCTTGGAAGTGCGAGGATATTCGGCAGGCGTTGATGGGCGAGAAAATACAATACAAGACAATATTATATCAGGCAATAGTGGTTACGGCATTATCCTATACAACTTTGCAGGTCTAAATACCTTCACGGGAAATAAAGTTGGTACAGATGCATCGGGACTGCTTAACTTGGGTAATCAATCCACAGGTATTGCTTTTTCTACCATAACCGCAGGCGCAAGTCTGAATGATAACTCATTTAATAACAATATCATTCGTTTTAATACAATTGGTGGTATCTCCTTAGCAGCGACAGGAAATGCCAATAGCTTTACAAATAATACCATTAGTAATAATGCTTTTTCGGGCATTTCGATAAATGATGCGACGAACAATCAAATTGCTTTGAACACCCTAAGCGACAATTCTGGGGCGGGGGTTTCCATACAAACGGGTACGGGCAACTTGATTTCTGAAAATAGCATCTTTGGAAATGGGTCAGGTATTGCTTTGTTTTCTGGTGGAAATTTAGATAAACCTGCGCCTGACATCATCGCTGGTTCTGTTACGACTATTACAGGCACTTGCGCGACTTGTTCAGATGGGGAAACAATAGAAGTCTTTGAAAATAACACAGGCGAAAACCAAGGGAGAGTTTATAAAGGTAGCACTACGGTAACGACAGGAGCTTGGTCTTTTTCAGGCACTTTCGCCCTTAACAGTTTCATCACCGCCACTGTCAGAGATGCAGCCAACAACACCTCGCCTTTTTCAACACCCTATGAAATTTTACCTACTACCTACTATTCCCGCCAAACAGGAGACTGGAACAACCTCAACACTTGGAGTACCATTTCGCATGTAGGGGCAGTGGCAGGTGCAATTCCTACGGCAGTGGATAACGTAATTATCGGAAATACGCATACAGTTACCTTAGATGTCAATGCGGCTTGTAATAATCTGACCGTTGCGGTAAATAGCAGCCTTGAAGTAGAAAGTTTCAATTTCACTGCCAACGGCACTACCACGATTGCAGGCAACTGGCGCGACGGTTTGGGCGGAGGCACCAATACTTTCAGAGGCTTGCTGACCGTAAATGACGGGGCTACTTTCGTTGTGGCTGCGCCTAACAATTCTACCCTTGTTTTTGAAGGGGGGATTTTAAACCTGACCACTACCGATTTTGCCTTCAATGCACGAAACCGAAACGATGTCATATTTGATACCAACGACCAAACCGTTCATACTTATAGCAAGATGCGTTTGGGCGATTTTAATACGGGCGATATGCTTGTCAATGTCAATTTGACGCTTATCTCTGACGATATTACCAATGATGAAATTGTGTGTGAAAACGGAAACACACGCATTGCAGCAGCAAAAACGGTATTTAATCAAGGCTACTTCGACTCTTTTTATGGCACTTTGATAGGCTTAGACCCTAACAGTGCTTGGGTGAATGAAGCAAATTCTTTCCTTAACCTTAAAGGGGCAGGAATCGTCATGAACAATGCCATCTTCCAAACCGATGCCCCTAATAATACGGTCAATTATGGTGGAGGTGCGCAAGTCATCAGAGGCAACCAAACCTATCACCACTTACGACTGTACAATAACATCAAGACGCTAAATAACAACATTACCGTCAATGGTAATCTCTTGCTTACTGTTTCGCCTGCCACTACCCTCGACTTTAATACTTTTACAATTAACCTAAAAGGCAATTTAGTGTCTAATGGTGCTTGTACCACTGTGGGAACTGGCGCACTTATTTTTGATGGAACTAATGCGCAATCCATTCAGGGAGGCGGCACAAACTTATCGCTACCAAATGTTATACTCGATAATGCAGCAGGGCTGACGGTTGAAATTCAAACCTCTGTCCGCCAAACGCTAACCCTGACAACAGGTAAGATTTCGCTACAAAATCAACCGCTGGTTCTAACCAATCCTATCGTAGCCAATCAATTAGCAGGCACATTCGACAACACGCGCTATATCGCCACACTCGGCACAGGGCTTTTCAAGCGCAATAGTTCAAGTAGTGGCAGTTTTGAATTTCCCGTAGGCGATAATACAGAATTAAAACTACTGACGCTTTCCGAAATTTCAGATGCAGGCGTGCGCTACATTCCAAACCCTACCACGCCTTCCATCCCTGCCGCCCTTCACACCCCCAACGGCTTAAACGGACTTTGGGAGGTTTCGTCTGCAAATCCTATCACAACAAGCCTTACCCTGACAAACGCAGGCGGCGGCACGACTTCGGCTTCTACTATCTACAAGCATGACGGCACTGCTTGGCAACCTATCCTACCCACCAACTACACAAATCCGCCTCCTACCTATGAGGTCTTGGGTCTGAATTTGGCAGCCACTACTCACTATTTCGCCGTTTTAGCACCGCCGCCGCCGCCTACACAGCCCATTGGCAATAGGGGCATGTATTTTGACGGAGTCAATGACTACATAGACATCAACAACGTTGCGGGGCTTTCTTTTCCCAATAATAGCGACTTTACCATTTCTTTTTGGATAAAAAACCAACGCCCTAATACCTATCAAATTCCGCTTAAATATGGCACAAATGCAGGTGAATTGGGCTTAATGGTAGAATTGGGAGCGGCAAACCAACTTACTTTCGCTACCCAAATAGATGGCAATCCTTGGAATAGGATAAGCACCCCTAATGGCATCTTTTTGGAAAACGAATGGGTACACGTAACCCTCACTTGGGCAAATGGCGATAAGAATATCTTTATCAACGGCACTTCGGTAGCCACAGGCAATCAGCCTTCGGTAGGTGCGACGGCGGCTTCGCTTCGTTTGCGCTTGGGTGCAGATTCGCCTACGCCTTCCTCTTATTTTCGTGGGCAATTAGATGAAATTAGGATTTTTAGTGGCTTGCGCACATCTTCTCAAATTGCGGCGGATATGGCTACCTCAACCCATAATACTGCCGTAGGGTTTTGGCGTTTTGAAGAAGGAACAGGGGGTTCTGCTGCTAATACAGGCACAAATGCAACAGGCGACGGCACACTTACCAACAATCCGCTTTGGGCTTTGCGCGTCAAAAACACAACCGATGCCGCCCCCGAATCTTTGCGCGAGGTGCTTGACCAAGTGAGCCTTTTGGCAGGAAAAAACTACATCGATTTTAGCATAGAAAGCCCTGCGCCTTGGAACATTCAGCCTCTCTCGAATTTGCCTACTGCTTCGCAACCTATTCTGATAGAAGGTAATTCTCAAAAGGGTTGGTCAAATACTGAAAGAATACGCCTCGATAACAGTTTGAATATATCAGCGACAAGAATAGGTCTAAATCTGACAGGTGCAGGTAGCGAAGTCTATGGCTTAGAAATTTCTAACACAGACGGCACTTCGGGCGGTTGGGCGATTTACGTCGATGCTGATAACGTAACACTTGGCGCAGCTGGAAAGGGCAATGTTATCAACAACATTGGCACAAGTGCAGGAGCGCATGTGGGAATTTATGCTTGGACAGGAGCGACAAGTCTCACCATTCAAAATAATTATATCGGCACAAACGCCGCAGGCACAGCAGCCGTTGGCTCAAATAGTGTCGGTATTAGAAATTATGCTACCAGCGGAGTCTTGATGCAAGAGAACCTTGTCGCAGGTATGAATGTGGGGCAAGGAATTGCGATAGAGGTCTATGGTACTGCAACGGTCAGAAACAACATCATAGGGCTTGGCAGCGATTTGACAACCGCCATTCCTAATAATATTGTCGGTGTGCGCGTTACAGGCACAAATGCAAACAATACGGTGGTAGGTGGTTTTGGTTTTGAAAATAGAATTGCCAATAGTAATATTGGGGTTGCTGTTGAAAGCAATGCAGTAGGGGTACAGATTTTAGACAACCAAATTTATTGTAATAACAACACCAATATTGGGCTTAACACAGGTGGCAACATAGAAAAGCAAGCTCCGCTGATTACCTTAGTTTCGCCTACTGCCATTTCGGGTACTTGTGCTACTTGTGCCGATTTTGAAAACATACAAGTTTATCGCGACGCTTCGGGCTGCTCGCCTTCGGGGGGTACGCAGCTTGTAGGGACGGCTTCCGTTTTGAGTGGCAACTGGACGCTTTCGGGTACTTTCAACCCTGCTGACGTTTTCACCGCCACAGCCAGAGATGGCGCAGGCAACACTTCGCCTTTTTCGCCTCCTTACAATCCGCAGACCTACTACTCGCGCAATGCCACAGGTGGCGGCGATTGGCACGATACCAACACTTGGAGTACCACAGGGCATGGTGATGCTGCCGCAGGGACAATTCCAACGCCTGCCGATAATGTCATCATCGCCATAGGACATACCGTAACGGTAAATGCACCCTTGCAAGCCTTTGATATTCAAGTAAATGCAGGTGCAATTTTAGACTTTGGAACAAGCACAGGACATACCATTCAGAGCCTAAGCACTGATGCTGCCGTAGGGCTTCGCACCTTGCGGTTTGCGCAGCCCGCACTTCCTGCTATTGCCGCAGCAAGCAATACTTTTATGGACAACACTGGGGCTACCATTCAGTACGAAGGCAGCACCGACTACCCCATTGAGCCTGATTTCAATGGAAAACCGTATCAAAATATCATCATCGAGGGTTTGGGCGTAAAATCGCTGTATTTGGATACTGACGTTTTAGGCTTTTTCCGAATCAATGGCGGCGGAGCTACTTTCAAACCCGATTCCTATAACTTTACCGTAGGCGGCGATTTTACAGTTCAGTCCTTCGGTAATTTTATCGACGAGGTGTCAGGTGGTATCAATACTTTTAACGGCGCGGTAAGTTTGAACGCCAACGCCAACTTCCGCGATTTTATCGTAGGCACAGGCGCGAATACCTACATTTTCAATGGCACTATCACCAATAGTGGAAATTTTACCGCCGATTCAAACCCTACCAATACGTCTGTCTTTACCTTCAATGCTGATGTCAATAATGCTGCTATTTGGAATTTGCTCAATAACGGTACTTACAACTTTACAAAGCCTTCCACAACCTTAGCCGCACCGCAGCGTATCTCAAATTCGGCGGTTACGATGAATTTTGGATACAATGGTGGCGGTGGTGGTAGTGCCAATATCACAACGGCATTTTTGGAGTTTGCAAATGGGCAGTTGGTCAATTTCAATATCAACGGCGATTTTATGATTGCGGCAGGCTCGGAAGTTATCAATAGAAACCAAACGGGCGTGCAGTTTTCTTTCAATGGTGGGATTCGTGGCACAGATGCCAGCAGCGTATGGCGCAATGAAGTCAATACCGTTCTTTATTATCGCGACGATAGCCCTGTCATCATGGGCGGAAATGGGCAGTTTATCGCAACGGCAAACGGGAATCGCGTTTATTATGATAGAGGGGGCGACCAGCTCATCTTGGGTACAGATTATTTCCACTTAGAATTTACAAACAATGCCAAAACCCTACAAGGCGCAACCGTAGTCTTGGGAAATCTCAACATCAATGGTAGCACAACGCTTGTAACCAACAATCAAGACCTTGTCCTGCATGGTGATTTCATCAATAACGGCACTTTCGACGGCACAAATAGCTATGTAGAGTTTTTTGGGGCAAATCCGCAAACCATTTCGAGTGCTTCGCCGCTTACTTTTCACGACTTGCTTGTCGCAAAAACGACTAATCCACTTCTTGTGCAGCCGCAGGTTACGGTTTCAAACCAAATGACGCTCAATAGTGGCATCATACGCTTGCTCAACGAGGATTTTATCTTAGACAACTCAATCCCTGCTAATCAGCTTTTGGGTGCATTTAATAACCTCAATCATTTTCATACCTCCAACTTAGGTTCTTTGGTCAGAAATGGAAGCGGTGCAGGCACTTTCAATTACCCTGTGGGAGATGGCACGCTTTTGCGCACTTTCAGCACAACGGCTCTCAATAATACCAAAGTGCGTTTCACCCCTACCCTTGCGCCTGCCGCCCCTATGGGTGCAAATGATGTAGCCACAGGCAAGTGGATTGTGGAATATGGCGCAACCACAAACGCCAACTTTACCTTATTCAATACAGGCTCGGCTGATGTGGCTTCTGCCATTCACTCCTCTGACGGAACAAGTGCTTGGGCTATGATTCCCACCGTCAATCCTGCCACTCCGCCTTCCTACCAAACAAGTCTGCCTTATACTTTCTTGGCAGCGCAGGCGGCTCATTTTACGGTCTTTCGTCAAGCTCCTGTCATTACCACTGCACCCGAAGGCAATCGCGGTATTTGGTTTGATGGCGTTGAAGACTATCTGACTGCTCCACCTGCTGCGAGCATCAACTTTGCAGGTAGTCAGCCGCATACGATAATGATGTGGCTCAAAGTGCCTCAAAATACAGGCGGCATTTTCTTTGTAAAAGGGGCAAACGCGCCGATTGCGGGTAAGTTGCAAATTTTGGGAGCTATCACACCCACAGGGCAAATCTCTTTCGAGCATGACAATGGAGGCTTGGGTTGGGATAGGCGAAATACCCAAAATACCGTTGTGCAGAGCAATCAATGGGTACACGTAGCCTTAGTGAGTGATGGGACACTAAACGGCAAATTCATCTACATCAACGGCATGCCCCAAACCCTTGATGTAGGAGTGGGAACACCAAACGCCTATCTAACCGCCACTGCCGCTGATGGCGCATTTTATCTGGGACATGATACGTTTGAGGGTCAGATAGATGATTTCCGAATGTTTGCTTCTGCACTCGACCAAACTGCCATTCAGTACGCCATGAGCAGCCCTTTGAACGAGGGTGCAGAGGTTTTCTACGCCTTTGAAACAGGAGAAGGGCAAACCGTTGCCAACAACGGAGTAGCCGCCGCCGCTCTTAATGCTGCTTTGGGTTCGAATGTAAATGCTGAAACCATAGACCCACTTTGGGCTTTGCGCGTAAAAAATACCACTGATGCAGACCCCGAATCGCTGCGTGAGGTCTTGACAACGGCAAACTCCTTGGCTACTAAAAACTACATCGACTTTTCTATTCCTACGGCAGGCGTGAATACGATTGCGCCGCTCTCGCCTTTCACTCCCCTTTCAAGTCCTGTTTTTATAGACGGCACTTCACAATTAGGGTATGACTTTGCTACCAATATGCCCCAAATTGTATTAGACGGCACAAATGCAGGCGTGGGAACAGATGCGCTCACATTGAGTGCGGGCAGCGATGAGAGTAAAATCGTAGGGCTTTCTGTTCAATTCTATGGCGGTTATGCCCTGTGGCTCACCAATAGCAACCTGCACACCATTCAAAACAACTTTTTAGGTACAAACCAAACAGGAACTGCCGCCGCTGCCAACGGAGGAGGGATTTTCCTAAGCAATTCCAACCAAAATCAAATCGGGGGCAGCCGAAGCCTATCACAGGGCAATATCCTTTCGGGTAATGACTTCTTCGGTATTAGCTCGAATGGTGCAAATGATAATTTTATTCAGGGCAACAACATTGGCGTAAATAAAGACGCAACGGCTTCTATTCCAAATCTTTCTATCGGACTTAACCTTTTCAATGGGGTCAATGATAACACCATCGGGGGGACAACGGCAGATTTGGCAAATATTATCGGCGGAAATGGCGACCATGGCATGCAGTTGTATCGCAACGCCTTGAATAATACCATTATCGGAAATTATATCGGCACAGACCCCGCAGGTACGCTCGATTTGGGCAATACCAACGACGGTATCCGAATTTTGGATAATTCTGCTGATAATATTATCGGCGGAACAGGCACAGGGCGCATCAATATCATCAAAAACAACCGTTATGGCGTACATATTTCCGACAATAGCAACGACAATTTAATTTCGGAAAATAGTATCGCTTGTAATTCCGACGGCGGAATTTTCCTCGATATTGCCACTACCGCCAACTCAAACTTCCCTCGTCCTATTGTAGCAGGCGCAACGGCAAACTTGATTTCAGGCACAACAAACCCCAACGCCACTCTCGAAATATACCGAAACACAACCTGTATCACCCCTGCCACCGACGAAGGCGAGGAACTCTTGGGCTTTGCCACTGCCGACGGTGCGGGCAACTGGACTTTTATACCTGCCACTGCCCTCAATAGTGGCGACCTTATTACGGCTTTGGCACGTGATGTCAATAACAATACTTCGCCTTTCTCTTTCCCCGTTGCCGTTTCCGACCCAAATGTCGTTACAAACTTGAATGATAGTGGCGCAGGCTCTTTGCGTTTTGTACTAAGTTACGTCAATGACCCCCTCAATCCTGAAACAGAGGTAGTTTTCAATATTCCGCTGACGGTGCTTACCGCTGGTAGTTATACCATCAATTTGCTTTCGCCTCTGCCTGCCATTACGCGCGACGCTGTTATTTTAGACGGCAAAACTACCCAAGAAACCTTCTTAGGCGCAGCTTTGGCGCAGCCTATTCGTGTTAGTGGTAGTGGTTCAATCAATCAGGGCTTAGTAGTTGCGGCAAATGATGTGGAGGTAAGCGGTTTGGCTTGGACGGATTTTAATCAGGCGGCAATTTTGATAGAAAACGCCAACAATGTAGTGGTAGGAAAGGCTGCTGCCCCCAACTTCATTTATAGCAATGGAGGCGAAGGCATCGAGGTTATGGGTACAAATGATAACCTTGTCATACAACACAACCACATTGGCTTAGATGAGCTGCAAAACCCTGCCCTACCTAATAGCGGACGTGGTATTTCGGTAGAAAATCCAACGACACTCACCAATTCTACTATCCAAAACAATATCATTGCTGCCAATCTTAGCGGTGGTATTGTCATTCTTTCGCCCAATGCAACCAATTTGGAAATCAATGACAACCTTGTTGGTATTACCAGTTCAGATGTGCCTGCCCCAAATGGCAATAGAGGCATTGTCTTGGATTTTGTGTCGCAGGTTTTGGTACAAAACAATACCGTTTCGGCGCACAACGACCCTACTCTTGGCACAGGTATCCATTTAGAAAGTGATGCCAGCAACATCGAACTACTAAATAACAAAATCGGAACAAACGTAGCAGGCGATGCGCCCATAGGCAATACCTTTGGCATCAGAATTGGCGGCTGTGATGATATAAGAATTGGCGTTTTGGGCAATGGAAACCTCATTTCGGGTAATATGCGCGGTATTCGGGCAGATGCAACTACCAATTTGCAAATCAGGGCAAATACTATCGGTCTAAATTTCGCCAACGACGCACAAATGGGCAACGACGTAGGCATCAACTTTTTAGATGTAAGCAATGCCATGGTGGTCAATAACCTTATTTCGGGCAATAGTACGCGCGGCATGTTGCTCGAAGGGGCTTCGAGTTTTAATGAAATCTATGCCAACCGTTTTGGCACAAACAACGACGTAGGCGAACCCAATTTGGGCAGCCCTGCTACTGCTTTGCGCATACAAGGCAATAGCACCCAAAACCAAATCGGCACAGACAATCCCCTACTTGCCAATGTTTTTGTCTTCAATGAGGTTGGTATTGCTGTTCAAACGGCGGGCGCGATTGAAAACACAATCGGCATCAACCGTTTTCGTTGTAACAACGTAGAAGCCATTACCCTAAGTGGCGGTGGCAATATAAACCTTGCAGCACCAATTCCCGATGGCATTACCGAGGCGGGCTATTCTGGCACAGGGGCAAATGCAGGTGATAAAATTGATATTTACCAAAATCACCTTTGCGTAGGCTCACAAGGGGCGCAGTATATCGGCTCGACGATTGCTGACGCAGAAGGGCGTTGGTATTTTGCCAATAATTTCACCCTTTCCGACCAGCCCGTTGCCCTTCGCACCGACCCCAACGGCAACTCTTCGCCCTTTAACATTGCCCTTAATGTCTTCCCCAACACGCCTGCCGTATTGATAGAAGATACGCCGCTGCCTGATGATTTGCTTATTTTAGGGCAGGACGAACAAATTATCTATAATTTCCAAATAACGGTAGCCAATTCTGCTACCAATTTGGAGCAGATTCGCTTCTTGCTTAATGGTAGTTATGTCCCCTCTGATATTGCCGCGCTTAATTTGCACTATGCCACTACAAACAATATCTTGGCAAGTAGCATCATTGAAAGTTTCGTGCCGCCAGTTTCGGGTAGTGAAGCCGTATTTCTTGCGATTTCGCAAAACCTGCCTATCGGGACACACTATTTTTGGATAACGGTAGATATTCCTGCCAATCCTACCATTGGCGCAACCGTACAGGTGAGCGACCTAACGGCTGCCTTTTTCAGCCCTATGCCTTTCCAAACCGAAAATGCAGGTGCTTCGGGAGTCTTTACAATAGGTTGTGATGCGCCACAGCCGCCGATAGCAAGTTTCGAAGGCTATCCATATTGTGATGGCGATTCGGTTGCGATAAGCCTCAAAGCCGCCTTCAATCCGCAGGGTAGCAATACCACTTTGCGCCTTTTGTATGGAAATAGCCTCAATAATCTAAACAATACGATTACCCTTTCCACTACTTTCAATCAGAACGCACTTGTAGAGCCTACTTTCCTTGTGATGTGGGCAAAAGGTGAGCCTTTCGTGTTTCAGTTTGAAGTGCAAAACGACTGTTCGGGTGCAAATGCTTGGGTAGCCAGCAGCCCTGTTTCGCTCAATCCGTTACCTTTGGTAGGAAACAATCTTATTGGGGATTCTCATTTTGTCTTAGCCGACCAAATTCCGTATCCGCTTTTGGATATAAGTGCGCAAACGCCAGATTCTACCCTCTTTACTTTCCAATGGCAAGCCTCGTCCGATAGCCTTGTCTGGACAGATTTGGCAGGCGAAAATGACATAGATTTGTATTTTGATGCGCCCCTTTCGGCTTCTACTTATTTCCGAAGAAAGGCAAGTTATCAAAACCTTTGCGACGAATTAAGTAATACCGTTCGCATCGAGCTACTTGCCCCTGTTTATATTAGCCAATACAACCAAGACGATTCTTTGGCGTTGGTTGCTATCTATCAGGCTACGGGAGGCGCAAATTGGACAAACTCGTGGAATTTGAACGACCCCGTTTATACGTGGCAGGGCGTAACGCTTTTGGCGACGCTCGATGGCAATGTGGTAGTAAAAAATCTAAACCTTGTCAATAACAACCTTACAGGCACAATGCCTGCTCAAACGGCGACCCTTATTTACCGACAAGGGGCAGATTTTACCCTCGATATCAGCCAAAATAAATTGGGTTTCCTTTCGGCAGAGCCTTTCATTGGGGAGTTAAATGGATTTAGCTATGCACCGCAAGATTCTATCCATCAAGCCCAATACCTAACACGTCAGCAAAACGACAGCGTAACGATGCACGTCAATACCGCAGGCAATTTCAATACCTATCAATGGTATAAAGATGACCTACCGATTGCAGACGCTACTGCGCCGATTTTGGAAATCGACTCCGTCCTGCCTGCCGACATGGGCGAATACACTTGCGTAGTCAATAATACAGTGGCAAACCAACTCACGCTGCACCGCCGCAATATTTTCCTCAACGTCATTCCTTTTGTCAATCCGCTCGACTCGATGGTCTTGGTCGACTTATTCAATGCCACAGGCGGCAACACAACTTGGACAGACCCTTGGGATTTGAACAACCCCGTAGGCACGTGGCAGGGCATTACCTTTGTTGATGGCGTAGTTACCGAAATTGATTTGAGCAACAGCGGACTAACGGGCGAAATTCCTGCTTCTTTCAATGCTGATGCGGATTTGATTCAGAATCTAATCTATCTAAATTTGAGCGATAACGACCTTTCAGGTACGATACCCGCAGGTTTGGGCAGTTTCGAAAATTTATTATACCTCGATTTGAGTAGTAATAATTTCAGCGGCGCAGTGCCTTCCGAAATTGGCAATCTACAAGATTTGCTTACCCTCGATTTGAGCGACAACGACCTCACAGACCTGCCTGCTACCATCAACAACCTGACAAGTCTTCAAAATTTGATTTTGCGAAATAATCAATTTGGGGCAATTCCGCATTTGGGCAATCTCACCGAATTGCTTACCCTCGATATTAGCTATAATTTGCTAACCGAAATGCCCACAGGGATTCCCAACCTGACAAAGCTCAACAATCTTTACGCACACGTGAATTTTGTAGAAAATTGGACAGAAAATATTGCCACTTTACAGGCTTTGCGCAATCTTACCCTCTACCAAAATCACCTTTATAGCCTACCCGAAGGCTTGCCGCAACTTTCACGTTTGCAAAGGCTTTCTGTGGGTGAAAATAGGTTAGAATTTGACGATTTGCTTCCTTTGGCAAGCCGCCGCAATCGTATTGCCTTCTCTTACGCGCCACAGGCAGACATCAATCTCGAAATTGACACGCTGCTCAATAAAGGCGATAGCTTTACTTTGCGCGTCGAAACAGAAGGGCAGGGCAATGTTTATAGGTGGTATCAAAATGGCAACTTGGCGTTTGGCTTAGTGGCAAGTCAGGTTACGTTCAATAGCCTAAGTCCGCGTCAGGTAGGGGTCTATGTGGCAGAGGTACGAAATGCAGAGCTTCCCGACCTTACCCTATATCGCCGTCCGATTCGTTTGCGTATAAATTGCGACAATATCGCCGTCGAGGTAGCCGTCAATCAGACTACTTTCTGCGACAATGTAGAAATTCTGGCTTTGATGCAACGCCAAAATGCGAGCGAGGGCGAAAAATATCAGTGGTATTACAATGGCGCACCTATTTTCCGCGCCACTACTTCGGCTTATAGTGCCTTGCGTGCAGGGGTCTATTGGTTAGAAGTGCAAGACGACCGCTGCATTTCGCGCTCCGATAGCATTTGGGTACAAAGTGTTTCAGTGCGCCAAGTGTTAATCGCTCAAAATGGCAACCTACTAAGCCCCACAACGGACATTTCGGGTATGCGTTCTTTCCAATGGTATCGCAATGGGCAGCTACTCTTAAATGCCGTTGCGCCTTTGCTGGAAGCGACGATTTCGGGCGAATATTATTTGGAATACATAGATGAAAATGGCTGTTTAAGCACCTCTAACCGCCTGACTGTTAGCGTAACGGCTACCGACAACACGCAAAATCCGCTTACTTTTGTCGTATATCCGAATCCTACCCAAAATAGGCTTTTCGTACAATTCGAGACAGCGGCAATGCGCAAGTGCTTCATACGCGATTTGGTAGGGCGAACCTTAGCAGAAAAAAGTTCTGACAAGGAACAACTTATCCTCGAATTAGGACATTTGCCCAAAGGAGTTTATCTTATCGAAATCCAAGATGAAGCAGGGCAGAGTCTGACGCAAAAAGTCTTTGTCGAATAATTGAAGGATAAAAAACAGAACAGAAACGCACCTTGCTTGCAGGGTGCGTTTTGTTTTTTGGGTCTGAAAGGCTACTTTATTTTGCCAAACGAATATCTTTTCTTATTTTTAAACACTTCTTTCAGACGCGCTTGCTGCCTTATCTAAAAATTTCCTAATTTTAGCTTCCTGCTCTACCCTTTGACTTATTTTCTGACCTAACTTTTGAATACATGCGAAAGATTTTTAATTGGGCTACCTTCACAGGCACGCTTGCCCTTTTTGCTTTTTTGTTTCTCCTGCAAAAAGCAGCCATTAGTTTGGATTTTTTAAATGTCTTTGAAGAAACCATCAACGACTTCAAACTTTCCGACCTCTACTTTGGTAAAATTCGCGACAACGACCGTATCCCTGCCGATACCAACATTGTTATCGTCAATATTGGAAAGTACGGACGCGCTGATATTGCAGCACAAATAGACATCATCAATAAGTGCCAACCCAAAGTTGTGGCGTTGGATATTCTCTTTTTTCGGGAGCGCGACCCACTCATAGACTCCATCTTCACCGCTACGATTGCCCAAACGCCGAACTTGATTCTGGCTACCAAGCTCGATAAAATCGATAAAAACGAAGAAACCCAACAAATTACCGCCGATACGCTATTCCTACCCATTAAAGCCTTTCGAGAGCAAGCCGAAAAAATAGCCTTTGTCAATTTGCCCGTAGATGACGACAAGCAGACCTTTGCCACCTGTCGCCAATTTATACCCAAAATCGAGGTCTTGAAAAATCCGCAAGACCCTAAAAGCACAGAGCGCGTTTCTTATTATGCCTATGCCATAGAAGCGGCTCGCCTTTTTGATAAGGAAAAAACAGAAGCCTTTTTGAAGCGAAATAACGAAGTAGAGGAAATTTATTATCGAGGCGACTGGCAAAAATTCACCTGCCTCAATCCCGAAGATGTCTTAGAAGAACGCTTCGAGCCTTCACTTTTGAAGGGCAAAATCGTCCTTTTGGGCGACATGGGGCTTGATTATACCGTAGAAATAGACGGCGAAGATAGGTTTTATACCCCCCTTAACGACCGTCCTGTCGGCAGAACTTATACCGATATGTACGGGGTTGTCATTCACGCCAATATTATTTCTATGATTTTAAATAGCACAACCCTCGACCCCATGCCTGCTTGGGAGAGTTGGCTTTTTTCTATCCTGCTTGCCTTTTTCAATGTAGCACTTTTTACGAATATCTATTTTAGCCGTAGATTTGGTATTTGGTATGATGTTCTAACCAAAGTGATACAATTTTTAGAAATTGTTGTTTTTGTCTATATTTTTATGATATTATTAGATAAAAACTCCGTTATTTTAGATATAACCGTCGGCATTTTAGCAACGGTATTGTGCGGTGATGTCTTAGAGGTCTATTTGGGTCTGATAACAAACCTTTGGAAAAAAATAACTGAACCGTACAATTAAATTGATTTTTTAAAACTAAAAGCCAAAATGAAAAAAGCTAACAGTTCTCAAAGAGCCGTTAGCTTTTTTTTGTTCGTTTTATTCGGCAGTAGTATTATTCGGGCGTTGTTACAACGGTCAGAAGGTCAGAAAGCTGGGTTTTGTGCTTCGCGCAGACCTGCTGAACCCCCACCCTGCCCTCCCCCCATAGGGGAGGGTTCGAAAACCAAATCATTTTTTTTGCATTTATGCAAAAAAAATGATTCCGAATCAAAGCCCCGCCCTAATGGGGGCGGGGTTTGGGGTGGGGTGCATTTAAAGCTTTTATCGTTGTAACAACGCCTATCATTCGCGTACCACTTTGAAAAGACGTGCGCCCCTTTCATTCTGCACTTTCAGAAAATAGATACCGACGGCATAGTTTTGCAATGGAATTTCTATTTTCCCTTCTTGATTGAAAGCAAGGCGATACAAAATTTGTCCCTTTGTATCGAAAAGGCTAAGGTCGCCTTTTCCAAAACCTTCGGGCAGTATCAGGGTGCTTTGTGCTTGGGTAGGATTGGGATACAAGCGGAGGGCTTCAAAAAGGGTATCGTCTAAGGCTGTGGTGAGGGCTTGGAAGGTATAACTGCGCGATTCTGCCGTACAATTTGTTCCATATTGGGCAATAATGCGATAACTGCCACTTTCAGTAGGCTGATAGAGTTCCATATTTTCTGTGCCTGCAAGGAGTTCGAAAAGGTTGTTCATGCGATTGAGTTTGTACCAAGCGTAAGGGAGGGCAGGGCTAACTTCTGCTTTTAGTGCCGTTCCTTCGGGTAGAATACGCAAAGTAGGGGCTTGATATTGCAAAAGCATCACGCTATCCGACCACGCAACGCAGGCAGTTCGCAGGTAGGAAGCGCGTACTTGATAGCTTCCGCCTTCTGTTACTTCTATTTGAGGGCGATTAAAAGGCAATTTAATGCCGTTTAAAAACCATTCATAACTAACATCTGGTAGCGCGGCTACGCCTAATTGTACGCGCCCATCTGCACAAAAATCTAAGCTCGAAGCCGAAATGGTCAGACTTTCGGGCAGTGGCAAGATGCGTACCTCTACCTCTTTTTCGGCACTACAGCCGTATCTATTTTCTGTAACAACGGCACGATAACGCCCCGTTTGGGTAGTTGTCAAAATAGAATCCTGACTCACAAGGCTATCGCCCAAAAACCACGTGTAGGAAAGTGGCAGGCTGCCCAAAAGAGTAGAGTCGGGTTGTATGGCAATGAGGGCTTGACGACAGAAACCGCGCCCTGTTTTGTTTTCCACTTCGATAAGGTCAAATTGAGGGCGGCTATTGAGTTGCACCTCTAAAATAGGCGAAGTAACGACACAGTTTCCTTTGAAAACCAAAAGTTCGTATTTTCCACTTACGCGCGTCTGCAATGTCGGACTATTTGCACCCAAAAGATTGCCGTCTCTTTTCCAAACATAAGCCGTTGCGCCATCTACAAGTTCTGCTTCCAAAGTGATAAGGCTTTCACAGCTAACCAAAACAAGCCCTCCTGCCGCCGTTGTGTCGGTAGCAACGTTGGCGATACGCGCCTGATACGCCGCCCCTACAAGGGCTTCTACCGCAGTTCGCTCGCCTTCCTGTCCCAACTCAAAAATGCTCACGTAATAAAAACGGCTTTGGCTAAGGCTTGGGGTCTGGAAGATGCCCTCGGCACTTTCAAAAAGCGGAGTGGTGTCGGTCTGATTTTCATACCAACGATAAACGCCCTGCCAATTCGTCTTGCCTTCTACCTTTAAAATGACACTACCTTCGCCGCAGGCGGCTAATACTTCCGTCGTTGTCGGGTTAGGGGGCAAAGTGTAGGCAGAAGCGGCTTTGTCTTGTGGCGTACCTCCTGCACAAATTGGTTCGAGGCGATAAGTATACCGTCGGCTTGCGTCCAAATTTCCATCGAGGTACTGATTGGCAGTGGCAGGCAGATTGGTAAGTAGGGTATTGTTGCGATACAAAACGAAACCTATGGGCGTAATGCCATTTTCTACATTCCACTCTAATTTTAGTACCGAGGCACTCAAAGGCGTGATGTCGAAGTCGCCTATGCGCGTGCAGACGACAGGGGCTGCTCCACCGCCACCACCTCCTGTGCCACTGCCGCCGCCGCCTGTGGCAGGCGGATTGACTGTTCCATTGAGGGTAAGATTGAAAGGATTTTCGTCTGCGTCGCCATTTACAAAAGAAAGCAAACCTGTGTAAGTGCCTGCTGCTGTGGCATTTAGGCGAATCTGAAAGCTCACCTGTGCGCCTGCTGCAATCGTACCCGAAGGAAACGTTCCGACCAAACTAAAACCTGCGGGTATGCTACTCAAAGCTCCCAAGCTAAGGGGGGCAGTACCCACATTGCGAACAATAAAAGTGCGCGTAACGGGTGTGCCTTCGGGCGTTGTGCCAAAATTATAGCTTGCATTTTGGTTTAAATTCGTTGTGCCTTGCAAAACCTGAATTTCGGGCGTTCCCACAGGGGGCGGCGTTACCGAACCAGAAAGACAATCCACGCCTGTACCGTTGTCCCAACCTACGGCGGAGGCGCAAATTGCCGTTTGTAAGTTGGGTGTGAAGATGACGGTGTAATCGTGTGGCGAGCCGCCTGTGCCTGTTTGCGTCATGGCGGTACGGTCGGTTTTGCGCGGACGAAACCAAGAATTGGCGCGGACAATGATATTTGAACTGGCATCTAAATACATATCCGTAACTTCCATAGAGTTGGTTGTGTTGCTGCTGGTGCGTGCCGTTATGAAAGTGCCATTATTGAGCAAACCTGCGCCTGTGGCAGGGTCTATTTTTACAATAATTGCCACCTTCGGACCGCCCCCTCCGCCGGGAGAAGCGTCTGTGTAGGTTTTTAGCCACCCCGAAGTACAGAAACGGCGATAATCTTGGGCTACTGTGCCTTGTGTGCCGTCGGTAGAAAAGATGGCGTAAAGCCCTGTGCCAGAATCAAAGAGTCCGTATCCTCTGCCGTCTGCCCCTGTGGTTTCGTAGTCTTCTCTACACCAATCCAAAACGCCTCCTGTAAATTTGAGCATAATCGGATTCTGATTGATAGCCGAAACTTGTCGCGTGCCGATATAATAATTCGAGCCACCGACAGAGAGAGTCGCTGCGCCTGCTGCCATGGCTTGGGCTTCGGTCATGCCACAATTTAAAAAGACGGCACTGCTCACGATGTCTGTTTGAGAGGGCGGCGGTGGGGGCGTATCAAATTCGAATGCGCCAATATCACACACGCCTACACGCGCTACACCGCGCTGGTCGGTAGGCGTGCAGCCTGCTCCTGCATTGATGGCGGGGCTTCCTGCCAAGATGGGGATAGTGGGTGCAAAGCCGCCATTATTGCCCAAAGTACCCAAAAGGGGATTGGCTATCGTTACGCTGGCGCTGACGTTGTAGTCGTTGGCTAAGTTGGTGAACTTGTTGGGAAATTGTAGGTTGTTGCCCAAATCGGTGAAGTGGTTGCTCGAATGTTGTTGAATGTTCCACGTATTGCCGCCGTTTCCTGCCGTATTCTGAAAAAAGATATTGTTTTTGATGCGAATAGAGGCAGGTCCCGCAATGGCACCGCCTACCCAACCTGCATAGTTGGTAGAAAAGGTACAATTTGTAACATTGACCGTAGAAGAAGCCATCGAATAAAATGCCAAAGCACCGCCGTTGGCAGATGTTCCCGATAGACTTGTGAGTTGGGCGCGATTATTAAAAAAGGTACAATTTTCTATCGTCGTATTTGCCCAGTCTGCGCGTATTGCACCTGCATTGACGGCAGCGCGATTATTAGAAAAAGTAGAGTTTCGGACGACAAAGCCATTATTTTGGTTGTTGTTCATCTGCACCACTGCTCCGCCACTGCCCCCATTTGTGCCACCCGTCAGGATTCGGCTTTCATTGTTATTGAAGTAACAGTTTTCAATTAGCACGTTGTCGGTATTGTCTGTATAAAGATTGCACGCGCCGCCGTCGGCTTGGGCGATATTGTCTATAAAATTGCAGCGTCTTAAAATAATGCTACCCGTAGCCGTACTTGGGGGTGCAGGTGTGGCTCTGTCTGTATAAATTGCGCCCCCGTAGCCGCGCAAAAAGTCGTTGGGCTGCCCTGTGTCGAAAGTGGCATCTGTGGTTCTGTTGTTGGTAAAATTACAGTCTTCTACCAAAAGGGCGGCATTGAGTCCGTTGATGGCTGCGCCATTGATACCTCTGTTGTTGGTAAAATTTGAGTTGCGGACGCTATGGGCATTAGGTCCCCAAAGCATAACGGTAGAGCCGCGCTCGTCGTTTTCGGCAATAGAGATATTGCCGTTGAAGGTGCAATTCAAGATAGTGGTGCTGCCCTCGAAATGACTAAAAACGGCACTGCCCCCTCGGTGTGCGTTGTTGGCTTCGAAGGTACAATTTTCTATGTTCAGAACGCCTTGGTGTTGGCTTCGTACCGCACCGCCAAATTCAGTCGTAAGTCCGTTGATGAGGCGCAGGTTTTTTAAAGTTAGGCTTGTAGGATTGACCGAAGTAGATTGTAGCAAAAAAATCCGAACCGCATTATTGCCGCTAAGGGTCAAATTAGGCGCATTAAGTCCGTCGATGGTCAGATTTTTTCCAACAGGAATCTCTAAGGTAGAGGCTAAGGTGATGGTCTGATTTGCCATGCTTGGTGCAAAGGTTATCACATCGCCCGAAGTGGCGCAAGCTATCATATCGCGCAAGGTATTTGCGCCTGAATCGGCATTGCTGCTCACTACTAAGGTGCATGCCCAAAGGGGCATCTCTATGGCAAGTAGCAAGAGGGTTAGTAAAGTTGTAAATCGTTTTTTCATGGGAAAGGTAGTATAAAAAGGTTGTATCGTGAGTTCGCTTATCGGAAAGGAAAGATACAACTTTTAATCTTATTGATGCAGCAAAGGTTTTAGATTTGATATGATTTCACTATTTTGTAATGTTAGAAACCCTGCTTTTTGCTTCTTTGGGAGGCTTGTTAGTGGTCAGAGAGTTTTGGCTCGCCTTACTTTGTTTGACTAATATTTTTAAAAATAAGGGTTTAGCCCTACTTTCTTTACACAAAATAGAAAATAGAGCTTTTTAGGCATAAAAAACAAAAAATCTTACCTATGTCTTGTCTTGCGCCAAATTTTATTTTCCTATCATAATAAAAGGCGACCAATAGTAGGGACGTGCGTATTTTTTCTGTTTGATAAGTTGCAGTTTCGCTTGGCGCAAGGCGCGTGCCTTATCAAAAGGGTATTTGTCTAAATTCTGATGCAAAAGGTATTGAAAAAATTGCTGCATCATCAAAGAGGTAGAATTGTCGGCTACTTTCCAAAGCGAAACACAGACATTGTCTGCGCCTGCATAAAGCAAGGCGCGTGAAAGTCCAATTACGCCTTCGCCCTTCGAAATCTTACCCAATCCCGTTTCGCAAGCCGAAAGCATGACCAAATCGGCTTTCATCTGCAAATTGAAAATTTCATCTAAGTACAAAATGCCATCTTCCTGATTTTCAGCATAAAGCGCAACACCAGAGAGTTCGGGGCGGCTTTCATTGATAAAGCCATGCGTTGCCAAATGCACGTAGCGATATTGCGTTAGGTCGAGTCCTTTGAATTGGTATTCTGTGGCTTGGTCTTGTGTGTAAATAGCCGTTTGTGCTTTCTGTTTGGCAAAAATCTGACTAATAAAACGAACCTCTTCGAGCGTTGCGGGGATAGGCGTGAAATTAGAGCGTTGTGTATCGGCGGCTACTATCAGGTGCTTTTGCGCCGCATTGGTAAAACTGGGTGCAAAAGCTAAAAAGCGGAGTGGCTCGGTAGATTTTTCGCGCTTGCGCTGTTGTAGCCAAAGGGTAGCCGAATAGGAATAGCTAATGTTGTAATCTTCAAGCAAGTATGAAAGTTTTTCATAGTCGGTGCGCTCTTCGTCTTCCTCCTTGCGGATAGGATTTTTGGTGAGCAGGGCTTCAAAAGGCAGAAGATTTAGTTTTCCATCGGGAATGAAAACGATATTATCAATATTTTTAGGCAAAGTAGGAATGAGTTTTTGATACAAAATGTAGGCACTTTTCAGATAAATGTGGGGTGCGTCGTAAATGATGCTATTGCGCAAGCCGTTTAGGTGTTTTTCAATCTCGACGCTATTTTCGATGCGCTGCACCCCAATTTGCGTCTTTGTGATAAGAAAGGAAAAGAGTTGCCGCTGTTCATAGTCCCAAAGATAGCTAATGACGGCAGTTTTTTCATCTAATTCGGCTTGCACGTCGCTAAGTCTTGCCTGTTGGGTATTGAGTTTGAGGTTGTAATAGTTGGGATATTGTGTTTCTAAAAAGCGCACAAAATCTTCATACTTGCGATTGAGTTCGAAGCGTTCATTTTGCAGTGCCAACATCTTGTTTCTGTCATCATTGTCGGCAATTTCCTTATTGATTTTAGCCAAATTGTCTTTAATAATCTTTTCTTTTTGCAATAGGCTATCGGGAATCCCTGCATTGGTTTTGGCTTCCACTTCTGCCATTGCTTCGAGTAGTACGACGGCTTTCCCCGATTCGGAGGCTAAAAAGGCTTCTTCTAAAAACTGGTATTTTTGGCTTTTTTTGTAAAATAAGTCTGCCAAGCCTACCTTCGAAGCATAAATATCGATAGCTAAATTTCCCAATTCTATCTTATCGCTTTTGCTGCTCAAACTCTTTCGGCGAAAATCAATCAGATTTTCACAAATTTGATAAATCTGATATGCCTGCTCTAAATACTGTTCGCGCAGCACCAAATTGTGTTCGCTCATCGCCCATTCTTTGCGCACATCTGCCCATTCTTTGAGCAAATGCAACAAGATAGCGGCATTTTGAGAGCGCAAAAAGTCTATTTTTTCTAAAAGGGCAGTGTTTTCTTTTTCCACTTGTGTATAACCCAAATTGCTCAAAATTGCCTCTTGCAGGTGCAAATAAGCATCGGCATAGCCTCGCTCCTTGCGCTCAAAACTTGCCAAAGTGCGAAAGGAATCGGACGTTTTCAGGTTGCCACGCCCAAAGAGTAAGATGCGGTCGTCTAAGGCTTGTCGCGCATAAAGACGCGCCGAATCGTATTCTTGCTGCCTAAAAAAGGCACTCGCCAAAAGGCTCTTTGTCCAAGCAACGTCGTTGTGGAGTTCGCCATAAAGCTCTCTGAAAGCCTGCAAAGATTGTTTGTGATACATCACCGCCGCACTATTTTGCTGCAAAGAAGAATACACGCGCCCCAGATTATTTAATACTTTGGCTACAAAATCGTGCTTTTTTCCATACAATTTTAGATAACTATGATACGCATTTTGTAAATGTATCAAGGCTTTATGATAATCGTGCTTGTTTTGATAAATCGTACCTAAGGTGTTTTCTACCGACACATATTTCTGTTTTTCCTCCTCGCCGTAGAGTTCTTTGCTCAAATGATAGGCACGAAGGGCATACTCTAAGGCGCGGTCGTTGGCTTGTTGGTCTTTGTGTAAAAGGGCTAAAAGTTCGTAAGTTTTGATAAGTCCGACGCGATTGTTTATCTTTTTATCTATTTCTATCGAGCGCAGGCAATATTTTTCTGCCGCTGTGTTATCTCCTTTTTTGCGTGTAATGGCAGCGGCTAAGGTGTAATAGCGTGAGATTTCGCGCAAGTCGGCTTGCGATTCGTCGGGGGCAGTGGCTTTCAAATTCTGCTCCTGAATTTGGATAGCACGCTCTAAAAGTAGGAGGGCATTTTCAAAATCGAAATAACTTTCATATAAAATGGCTAAATTGTAACAAACCTTGCCTACTTCGGGGTGCTGTTTGCCAAAGGTCTGTTCGCGAAAGGCTAAGGCTTTTTCGTAGCTATCGCGTGCGGCATCGAGGTTGCGTTTTTTGTAGAAATAAGTAACGCCCAAAAGGTTGTAGATTTTGCCCAATTCTACTTCCTGATTTTTAAAACGAACACGCTTATCGGCTGCCAATTCACCCAAAGAGATAAGCTCATTGACTAAGTTCTGATGATAAAGTGCCTCTAAATAAGGAGCTTGCAGGGCTGCCCACGCTACCCAATCTTGCCTACGCTCGGCTTGAAGGATAGCTTTTTGATACGATTCGGCTGCTTTGGGGTAGTTCTTGTCGGCTAAAAATTGGGCTGCCATTTGTGCCTCTTCTACTTTTTTTTGCTGCCCCAAAAGCGGAAATCCCATCAGAAAAAAGATTAAAAAATAAGCATAGCTGCGAAACATTCCGCAAAAAAAGCACTGCAAAATCGCCGATAAAGGTTTGAGGAGATAGAAAAATGGTACAAGCATGTTTTTTTACGCTTTTAAGGGTAGGATTCCAAAAGCAAATGTACGCAATAATCGCCTTATTCTTAGCTTTTTGAAAGGCAAGTACATAGTTTTTTCGAAACGGTGAAACCTTCTCTTAGGTTTTGCGTTCTACCTAACAAAGTACAAACGAACTGTTTTTTCCTCGCTTTTCAACTTTTCAGTTTTCATCTTCTCAACCCTCCCTTTTATATTGTATGGACAAGAACAAAAAGACCCTCGACGAATTAGCCAATAGCGCGAAATCTATCTCTGACGCAGAAGCAAAATCAATTATAGGCGGCAACGGTGATGCAGGTGACCAGCCTTACGACCCCTCTCAAACGGGTGATTCAGGTACGATGGACGACGACACTTGGCAGGCAGACCCCTCTTTCCGTCAAGGACAAGGCGGTGGCGGCGACACCACAACAGGTGGCAAATAACAAAACAAATCAAGCCTTGTAGTAGCCTCTTTTTGGCGATTTTTAGGGCTACCTTTTCAAACTAAAAGAACTCATAAAGCCTTGTCTTTATGGGTTTTTTTTGTAATTTTGAAAAAAATTGGCGTACAAGCGGCGATTTTCAAACAACGACTTTCTCACCTTTCTAAACCAAACTGCACTTCTGGCGCATCTTTTCTCTTTTTGTTATGAAATATTACAATAGTATCATCGAAACCGTAGGCAACACGCCCCTTGTCAAACTCAATAACGTAACCAAAGGCATCAAAGGTACTGTCCTGGCTAAGGTAGAATACCTCAATCCGGGCAATTCTATGAAAGATAGAATTGCTATCAAGATGATTGAAGACGCGGAAAAAGCAGGGCTTATCAGCAAAGGCGGTACTATCATCGAAGGCACGTCAGGCAATACAGGCATGGGCTTGGCGTTGGCTGCCATTGCCAAGGGCTACAAGTGCATCTTTACCGTTTCAGACAAACAGTCGCAAGAAAAGATAGACATTTTGCGTGCAGTGGGGGCAGAGGTGATTGTCTGCCCTACCAACGTTGCGCCCGAAGACCCACGCTCCTACTATTCTGTGGCGAAAAAGCTAAATGCCGACATTCCCAACTCTTTCTACCCCAATCAATACGACAATCTTTCGAACCGTTTGGCGCATTACGAAACCACAGCTCCCGAAATTTGGCGCGATACCGAAGGCAAAATTACACACTACGCCGCAGGTGTAGGCACAGGGGGGTCTATGTGCGGCACAGCTAAATTTTTGAAGGAGCAAAACCCCAATATCGTAACTGTGGGTATTGATACCTATGGCTCGGTCTTTAAAAAACTCAAAGAAACGGGTATTTTTGACGAAAAAGAAATCTATCCCTACCTAACCGAAGGTATCGGCGAAGATATTTTACCCAAAAATGTAGAAATGGACGTTATCGACCATTTCGTAAAGGTTACAGACAAAGATGCCGCCCTGATGACGCGCCGTCTGGCAAAAGAAGAAGGGCTTTTCGTCGGCTGGTCGTGTGGCTCTGCCGTCTTTGGTGCGCTCGAATACGCAAAGGCGCATCTCAAAGAAGGTGATGTCATGGTTGTAATTTTGCCCGACCATGGCACGCGCTACTTAGCCAAAATCTACAATGATGCGTGGATGAAAGACCATGGCTTTTTGGAGCGCGAATTTTCAACGGCGCGTCATATCGTAGAGCGCAGAAATGGAAAAGCCGCCTTGCTTACCATTTCAGAAAATACGCCTGTGGGCGAAGCCGTCCGCCTGATGAACAAAGAAGGCATTTCGCAGCTACCTGTAAGCGATAAGGAGGGCAAGGAAATTGTGGGCAGTCTGATAGATGCGCGTACTTTGAGCCGTTTGATAGACAATCCTGAACTGAAAAATAGCCCTGTGAAAGACATCATGGAAAAGCCTTTCACCTTTGTAGGGTTGGATAATACCCTTGATGTGCTTTCTTCGCTCATCAACAAAGAAAACCCTGCGCTTTTGGTGCGCGACGAAGCCCAAAACGTGCATATCATCACCCAACAGGACTTATTGGAAGCCCTAACGGTTTAAGTTAGTGGTGCTAAATTCTGCTTTTTGCGTACTCACAAAAAAGGCATAGGGACAAGGTGCTGCCTTGTCCCTACAACCGTAGCGCGAAGCTTTTGCTTCGCGTTTTTTTTAGCGGTCAAAATTTTAAATCGGCACGACAAAACGCTGTGCTAAGGTTTCGCCTTGCCATTGGGCGGGTTTCCACTTGGGCATTTTAGAAAAAATTTGGCGCACCTTTTCTTCTTTTTCGGCTTGGCAGAGGGCATCAGAATTGCCTTGCCATTCTATTTGCGATACTGCGCCTTCTTCATCTACTACAAAGGCGAGATAGTTTTCTGTTTGTCCTTCTTTTGTGGCTTCTTTTTGGCAGGGCGTTTCTTTTTTTACACTTTGCGCCAAAAGGGAAAGATGTTCTAAGGTTTCGGCTTGCGGCTGGGCATTGGTTTCTAAAATAGTAGTGGGGAAGGTTTTTTTCTGGTTCGGTGCTTTGAAATAGTTTTCGGCGATAAGCGTTGCCGCCTTTTCTGTGCCATAGACCAATCTTTCGCCATTTTGCAGGTCGTCTTCCGAAACCAAAAAAGTATGCGCTTGGGCAGGATTAAAGATTTGTGCCTCTTGGGTTTGTATGGGCGAAAATAGCCATTGCACCCCAAACCAAAGAGCCGCTAAGGTGGCAGCCATGCCAACACTATAACCTATCCAAAGGCGCGTTTTTGTTGTTTTTTGGGGAATAGGCGGCTTTTGCTGTTCCTTTTGATAGGCTTTTAAAAGGGCTTCAAAATCGGCATGTTTTGCCAACTCTTTTTCAGAAGGAAATTTATCGGGAAAAAAAACTGTCGGTTTGGAAGAGGAATTGGGCGTTTTCATGAGTTTGTGCGTTTCGAAATCGGGGCTTGGATTAGGCATCAAAAGTCATTTGCTTTTTCATTTTTTCCAAAATACGGTAGAGCCGCATTTTCGTTGCGCTTTCGGAAGCCTCCAAAATGTAGGCAATTTCTTTGAAGGACTTATCCTCGAAAAAACGCAACTGGATAAGGTTTAGGTCTGATTCAGACAAGTTTTTTAAATGCTTTTGCATTTTCTGCAATCTTTCTTGTAATAATTCTACGCCCTCACGATTTTCCGCAGGCTGATGCTGTTCTATCCAAATGGCAAGGGTTTCGGTATCGAAATGATAGACAGGCATTTTTTGCGTCTGTTGGAAATGTTTATAGACTTCATTGGTGGCGATACGATAGAGCCACGCAGAAAAAGGCACGCCTCTTGGCTCAAATTTGGGCAAGTGAAGCAGGGCTTTGAGGAAAGTCTGTTGTGTTAGGTCGGCAGCCAATTCCTCGTCCCCCGTTTTGCGTAGCACATAGCGCAGGAGCTTCCCAAAGTACTTTTGGTAAAGCACCTGAAAGGCTTGCGGGTCTTTTTGCGCCGCCTCAATAAGCGTTTCTTCGGCTACAGACAAGGGAATAATCGGATTGAGAAAAAAGAATAAAGAGCAGGTAGGATATTGCTATAATCGCAGAAGCTATAAAAAGTAACAGGGGTAGGAAAAATCGCCTACTTTTTAATTCCTCTTTTTCTCTTGTCCTATTTTTTTTGCATCTTGGCGGCACAATCTTCGCCTTTTCTTCCTATTACTCTCTTTTCAATTTTTTTCAAATGCGCTTTTTATTCAAATTTATCCTTTCGGCACTGTCCATCATGGGTATTGCCTACCTGCTGCCTCAAATCTATGTGAGCAATTTTCAATACGCCCTTATTACTGCCTTAGTGCTGGGTTTGCTCAATACTTTCATTCGCCCTGTGGTCAAGTTTCTGACCCTGCCCATTACTTTCGTAACCTTGGGGCTATTTCTGCTCGTTATCAATGCAGGTATGATATTGTTGGCAGATTATTTTTTGGGGGCGCATTTCGAAGTCAATGGTTTTCTATATGCCCTATTTTTTAGTGTGCTGTATTCTATTGCCGATTTTGTGATTGAACTCTTTTTTGGAGAGAAAAAAGAAGAAAAGTAGTTGCGGCAAAAAAACGCAGTAATGTTAAGTTCTAAAAATCATTGAGTAGGGACAAGGCATTGCCTTGTCCCATATTAAAAGACGTTGTCTTGTCCTAAATTAGATTGAAATAAAAAAGAGTTTTCAGACCTAAAACAGGATTGAAGCCAAATTTTATTTTGTGTAAGATTTGATAACACAAGTTTTTTTATAGAACCTAACACTACTAAGGGCTAAAAGTTGGCTATTTTTCAGGAATAAAGACCAACGATTCAGAGTTGATGCAATAGCGGATTCCTGTCGGTGGAGGACCGTCGTTGAAGACGTGTCCTAAGTGTCCGCCGCAGGTTTTGCAAAGCACTTCGGTACGAATCATGCCATAACTTTTGTCCAATTTTTCTTCTATTTTGTCTTTCATGCCATCGAAGTAGCTAGGCCAGCCGCAGCTCGACTCATACTTGGTTTCGGAAGTGAAAAGTGGCGTTTTACAACCTGCACAGGCGTAAGAGCCTTTTTCAAAATGATTCCAATATTTGCCTGTAAAGGCGCGTTCTGTGCCTTTTTGTCGCAAAATTTGATACTGGGTAGGGGTAAGCTCGGCTTTCCATTCCGCCTCGCTTTTTTCTATGGGATACATACTTTTTTGATTTTGAGATTGAGAAAGTTCTTTTTTTTGGGCGCAAGCCGAAAGGCTAAGAAAAACGAAAAGGGCTAAAAAAATTAGGCTCTTGGGCTGCGCTGTGCCAAAAAGGAATAAGGGGCGCGTTGGGTCTTGCATAAGCAGAAAAAAAGAGGGTAAAGAAGGCAAAATCGTAGGTTTGGTACGATTCTTTTCCTTCAAAACGGTGCTACAAAATAAAATGTTTTCGCTTTCGGCGGGCAAATATTTGTTTTGGCAGTTAAAAAAACTTATCTTAGCTTTTTGAAAAGAAAGCGCAAAGGGCTTTCTACCTTTTTCATAAACTTCACAAAATAAACGATTATGCAAAATAAAAGATTTTTTGTTTGGCTACTTTTGGCAGTCCCTTTTCTATTGGGAAGTTGTAGTTATGAGCGCGTAGATGCAGGCTACGTAGGTATTGAAGTAGATTTATACGGCGAAGGAGAGCAGAGTGTAACGCCTGTACAGGGCTTTGTTTGGTATAATTCCGTAACTACTGCCGTCTATGAATTTCCTACTTTCGTGCAAAATTCGGTTTATTCTTCTACCGAAGGCACTTCTAATCGTGAGTTTAAGGTTACGACCCAAGATGGTCTTTCTTGTGCTTTCGATGTCAGTTTGAATTATCGGGTAGAGCAGGAAAAAGTCGTTTCTATCTTCAAAAAATACCGCCGTACCTTAGATGAATTGAGCGAAACGGTTATCCGAAACTATATGCGACAAGGTTTTAATACCGCAGCCTCGCGCTATACTGCCGAAGATTTGTACCAAAAGCGCGAAACCTTCCAAAGTGATGCCGAAAAGATTATCCGCTCGCTTTTAGAACCAGAAGGTTTTAAGGTAGAACAAATTGTGATTTTAGGCACGATGCGCCTGCCTAATAGCGTCATGCAAAACGTAGAGGCAAAGGTCAATGCCAAGCAACTTAGCTTGAAGAAGCAAGAAGAATTGGCACAAGCGCAGGCTGATGCCGCTAAAAAAATCGCCGAAACAGAAGGCTATGCACAGAGTTTGAAAATCCAAGCCGAAGCCGAAGCCTACGCCAATAAAGTGCGTCAGGAAAGCCTTACGCCTATGCTCATTCAGCAGCAATTTATTGAAAAATGGGACGGCAAATTGCCTATTTATGGCGAAGTGCCTAAGATTTTCAAAGACGTATCGGGGCGATAAGATAGACAAAATAGCCTTTGAAAGGCGCAGACAGACCCTATTAGCGAGCGAACAGTTCCTAATAGGGTCTAAATTGTATTTTTATCCAACTTTTATTTTTATTTTTTTATAGATGAACTACAAAATATTGATTTTTTGGCTTTGCGCCAATTTTTGTCTAATTGGATTGATACAAGCCGCCGAACTCGAAAAAAAGAGCCAGACTTCGCTCCCTGCCCAAATGCAAAAACAAGTGGCGCAGGAACAAGTGGCACAAAAACAGACGATTTCCCCGAAAAATAGCCGAAACCATAAAAAAGTCTTGCGTCAGGATTTGCGCCGACAGCTCAAATCGTGGAAAGGGCAGTGGCAGCAGCAGCGCAAAATAGCCAAACAAAAGGCGAAAGTAGAAAAAACGGCACGCCCCCAAGAGATGCCCTTTTTTTTGGGCGTTTTCTTGTTTTCCTTTCTCATAGGGGCAATTATTGGCTTCTTTGTGCATCTGATTCCCAGCTCGCTTGCCTTTTCTATGCTCCTGATGGGGGCTATCGTGAGCGCAAGTGTTTTTCTGATTCTTCTAATTTTTATCGTAATTTTATTGAGTGGCACAAATTCGCTCTGTTAGCAGGGCAAAATAAAAGAAGAAAAAGCCACAAGGCTTCTATATTCCTAAAAATCCGTAATTTGCGAAAAAATCCTACTCACGACTATTTACTTTTGAATACAGTTTAAAAAATTACGGACATGAAACTTACCTTTTTTCTTCGCAAGCATGTAGGACTTCTAACGCTGCTTGCTGCCCTATTTTTGAATGCGTGTCAGGCTCAAAAAAGTGCCACACAAACGGCAGAACCCACTGTTACTTTCCTACACATCAACGATGTCTATGAAATTGCAGGCGTGGCGGCAGGCAAATATGGCAGCTTAGACCGCGTAGCGACACTCAAAAAGGAGTTAGTGAAACAAAATCCGAACACCTTTCTTATCTTGGCAGGCGATTTTCTAAATCCTTCCGTCTTGGGTACGATAGAATATCAACAAGGGAAATTTATCAAGGGCAAGCAAATGGTCGAAACCCTCAATGCGGCGGGGCTTGATTTTGCCTGTTTTGGCAATCACGAATTTGACATCAAAGAAGACGAACTTTTAGAGCGCATCAATGAATCGGATTTTGAATGGATTGCGACTAATACTTTTCATAAAAAAGACGGCAAAGTGCAGCCTTTTACGCGAAAGGGCAAACCGCTGCCTACGCATTTGGTCTTAGAACTGCCACAAAAAAACGGCAAGCCGCTTCGTATGGGACTGATGGGAATTTGTCTGCCCTACAACAATCCGCCTCATTCCTACTTTGATGATTTCTATCAAAGTGCCGAAAAGATGTACGATTCTCTTTCAAAGGTCAGCGATTTTGTAGTGGCAATTACGCACCTCAACGAGGTAGAGGATTTGGAATTAGCGCGTCGCCTCCCTCATCTGCCCTTGATAATGGGCGGACACGACCACCACAATATGTACCACCAAGTAGGCGAAGTAGTGATGGCAAAAGCCGATGCCAACGCCCGTACTGCCTATATTCACCAACTTTATTTCAACGATACAACGCAAAAAGTGAGAGTTGTGTCCAAACTAAAAGAAATAGATGCCACACTCCCTTCCGACCCCAACACAAAAAAAGTGATAGACAAATGGCTCGATATCGCCTTTCTAAAAATGAAGGAACAAGGTTTTGAGCCAAATCAAATCGTTACCGTAGTCAAAGAGCCTTTGGAAGCACGCGAGGCAGCCATCAGAAACCAGCAGACCAACACAGGGGAATTGATTACAGAGGCTTTTAAGCACGTTTTTCCAGCGGCAGATTGCGCCCTTTTGGGTAGCGGTTCGGTGCGCATTGACGACAAAGTAGAAGGCACGATTACACAATACGACATCTTGCGCATGTTGCCCTTTGGGGGGGCTGTGGTAGAAGTCGAACTCAAAGGCAGCGATTTGGTTCGCCTTCTGGAAGCAGGCATGAAAAACAAAGGCAGCGGCGGTTATTTGCAGATGGATAAAAATCTTACCCAAAAAGAAACCCAATGGCTACTCAAAAATGAGCCTATCCAAGCCGAAAAAATCTATAAAGTGGTGCTAAACGATTTTATCCTAACAGGAAAAGAACGCCACATGGAATTTATGAGCCAAGAAAATAAGGCGGTTATCCTCAAAACAACGCTTTATGCCGCATCTTCCGACCCTCGCTCCGACGTGCGCAAGACCCTTATTCAGTACCTATTACAAAAAACGCGAGAATAGTTTTTTGAAAAGACATTTTACAAACTAAAAATATTTAACTACTTCCTCCTATGCGTGTTTTTCAAATTCAAACGCCCGAAGACTTAGAGGCAGCTTTCGAGATACGTAGAGTCGTCTTTGTGGAAGAACAAGGCGTAGCACCTTCCGAAGAGTATGATGAATACGAAACCGAAGCGCAACACTATTTAGCCTATTCCAAAGGAAAGGCTATCGGTACGGCGCGATGGCGTTTTACCGAAAAGGGCATCAAATTGGAGCGTTTCGCCGTCTTGCGGGCTTATCGCACACAAGGCACAGGTACGGCACTGCTCAAATACATGCTCACCGACATCTTGCGTAGGCTGGGCAGCGGACGCTATTTGTACCTTCATGCCCAACTTTCGGCAATGGGCTTGTACGATAAGTTTGGCTTCGAAGCCGTTGGCGATATGTTTGAAGAATGTAAAATTCTGCACTATAAAATGGAACTAATCCTTAATGAATTGCCGCAGGTGGAATAAAAGTTTAGATTTTGTTTAAATTGCCCTTGTATAATTTTTTGACAAGGGCAATTTAGGTCTGATAGATTTGTTTTTCCTATCCTTTCGCTTTTTGTGGAAGGGGAGTTTTGAAAAAAGCAACGCCTTGCACCTTTTTTGCATCTTGTAGGGGAAGTTTTTTCGGATACTGTTTTTCACAACCTAACTTTTTCCTACTACCATGCCTATTGCATCTTTTCAAAAGCCTTTTTCGCGCCTTATGGCAGCGTTTTTTCTTTGTTTCCTGATGGTCTTTTCCTTCGGACTTGATGCCGCTTCAAATGCAAAGGCAGAAATAGCGAGTTCAGACAAAAAGACAGAAAAAAATCAGACCTTAGACCCAAAAAATAGACAAGCACTTTTTTTAGAAAATAGCGCAAAAAACGCCCTTCAAAAACAAAAAATAAGCAACTTTGAAAGGATACTACAAAAGAAAATAGCGCAAAAAATTGCCAAACAAGTTGAAAAAAAGAAAGCAAAAAATCATAAAAAGGCACAAAAAAACGCCACCACTACCCCCCATTCCGATTACGAACCGACAAGCCTTATTAGCTTCGGACTAAGCCTTGTCGGAATTATCTGCCTGCTGCTTGCTTTTGGGGGAAGTCCTTTTCTATTTTTTCCGATGGCAATTTTTGGCTTGGCGGGCATGATAGTGGGTTACGTAAGCTTGGGCGAGCGCAAGCGTAGCGGCAGCAAAGGTTTGGGTTTTTCCATTTTGGGAATCATTTTGGGCAAGATAGCCTTCCTTGCAGCCCTACTTATTGTGGCAGTTCTGCTTTCTTTTGCCTTTGGCTGGTAAAAAAAGCATATTTTAGCCCCTTCTCTGATAAAAAGCACGAAAAGGCAGGGCTTAAATTTTGATAAAAAAAAATGAAAACCTAACTTTGCACCCGAAAGACACTTTTCCCTCTTATTCCCGTTGCTCTGGCTTCAAATAAAAGGGTTTCCCTCTCTACTTTGGATAGGCTTCTTTATCTCTCCGCTGTTGTACGCGCGTCTTTTGCCTCGAAAACAGCCTTCAAAAAAGCCTTCTGAACCTCTGAAATTATACGCAAATTTTATACGCAATCTTATCACCTACTTATGGCAAATACAGGTAAAATTGTACAAGTAATCGGTCCTGTGGTGGACGTAAGCTTCGAAGACGGCGCACTCCCTAATATCTTAGATGCGCTCCTTGTCAAGAAAGAAGACGGCACCGAATTGGTTTTGGAGTGTCAGCAGCACTTAGGCGAAGACCGCGTCCGCACTATCTCTATGGACAGTACAGAGGGTCTTACCCGCGGTATGCCCGTCCATAACACTGCACAAGCGATTTCTGTGCCTATCGGCGAAGAAATATTGGGTCGCCTTTTCAATGTAGTAGGCGAAGCCATCGACGGTATCGGAACAGTCAAGACTGGAAAGTCCCTCCCTATTCACCGCCCTGCGCCTGCTTTTGAAGACCTCTCTACCTCTACCGAAGTGCTTTATACTGGTATTAAGGTCATCGACCTTTTAGAGCCGTATGCAAAAGGTGGTAAAATCGGTCTTTTCGGTGGTGCTGGGGTAGGAAAAACCGTCTTGATTCAGGAACTTATCAATAATATCGCAAAAGCCTATTCGGGGCTTTCTGTATTCGCTGGCGTAGGCGAGCGCACACGTGAAGGAAACGACTTATTGCGCGAAATGATTGAGTCGGGTATCGTTACCTATGGCAAAGACTTTTTGCACTCTATGGAAGAAGGCGGCTGGGACGTAGATAAAGTAGACCTCAAAGCCGTAAAAGAATCTAAGGCTACCTTCGTTTTCGGTCAGATGAACGAACCTCCGGGCGCACGCGCACGTGTAGCCTTGACAGGACTTACCATTGCCGAATATTTCCGCGACGGCGACGGCGAGGGCAAAGGCAAGGATATTCTTTTCTTCGTAGATAACATCTTCCGCTTTACCCAAGCAGGTTCAGAAGTATCTGCCCTCTTAGGGCGTATGCCTTCTGCCGTAGGTTATCAGCCTACTTTGGCTACCGAAATGGGTGCGATGCAGGAGCGTATTACTTCTACAAAGCGTGGTTCTATCACTTCGGTACAAGCCGTTTATGTACCTGCCGACGACCTTACTGACCCTGCGCCTGCTACCACTTTTGCCCACTTAGACGCAACGACGGTACTTTCGCGCAAAATTTCAGAGTTGGGTATCTATCCTGCCGTAGACCCCTTAGACTCTACTTCGCGTATCCTCGACCCTGCCGTTATCGGCGACGAACACTACAATACTGCCCAGCGCGTGAAAAATCTCTTGCAGCGTTACAACGAATTGCAGGACATTATCGCCATCTTGGGTATGGACGAACTTTCGGAAGAAGACAAACTTGTCGTAGCACGTGCGCGACGCGTACAGCGTTTTCTTTCACAGCCTTTCCACGTTGCCGAACAATTTACAGGCATCAAGGGCGAATTAGTAGATATCAAAGACTGTATTCGTGGCTTTAATATGATTATGGACGGCGAATTGGATAAATATCCTGAAAAAGCCTTCCTTTTGAAGGGCAAAATCGAAGACGTTATCGAAGCGGGTGAGCGTCTTTTGAAAGAGGCGAACTAAGCCCTTGCCCACACAACTTTATCACGCCTGCTCAAAAAGCCTTATCGCGCCTATCCGCTCGATAAGGCTCTCATTGGCAGATTCCTTAAAAACAATACGGTATGCAAGTTGAAGTCATCACTCCCGACGATAAAGTATTCACAGGAACGGCGCAAGGCGTGAAAGTTCCCGGCAGCAAAGGCTCTTTCGAGGTCTTGCAGGGACACTCCGCTTTGGTTAGCTCCTTAGAAAAAGGCAAAGTACGCATCAGAAATGGCAATCAAGATATTTTTGTACAAATTGATGGTGGAGTCATCGAGGTGCAAAATAATCAAGTCGTTATCTTAGCCGAAAAAGCGACGGTGGCGTAGTTTGTTTCCTTTTTTCTCCTAAAAAAGCCTTTTGTAGCGAATACAAAGGGCTTTTTTATTTTTTACTTGGCTATGTAACTTTTGTAACATAACTTTTCCTACCCAAGTCGTAATTTTGCCCTTACCGCCTTCAAACCAATAGCCCATGCGCACACTTCAACAATCCCCTTTCGGACAAACGCCGAAGGGCGAGTTTTGGGTCAGAACCCTATTTTTTGTAGCCTTACTGCTGCTGATTTTGGCTCTCTTTTTCACCAAATTAAATAGTGGTGTCGCGCTTTTTTTAGGTTTCGTCTTTGTGCTTACTATCGGCAATCCTTTTCCGAAGAAAACGGCAAATTTTGCCAAAATGCTGCTCAAAATTTCGGTTGTGGGCTTGGGCTTTGGGTTAAATGCAGAGCAAGCCCTTGCTGCGGGGCGCGAAGGTTTTGGGCTTACGCTGCTTTCTATCTTTCTGACCCTTTTCTTAGGGCTTTTGTTGGGAAAGTGGCTCAAAGTAGAATTTAACCTCACCTACCTATTGAGCGCAGGCACTGCCATTTGTGGCGGAAGTGCCATTGCTGCCATTTCCCCTTTGTTGGCGGCAAAAGAACAGGAGATTTCTGTCGCAATGGGCGTTGTTTTTTTATTAAATGCCTTAGCACTTTTTATCTTCCCCTTTATTGGACATTACCTCGAATTTTCAGAGCCTACCTTTGGGCTTTGGGCAGCCATTGCGATACACGATACTAGCTCGGTAGTGGGGGCGGCTTCTTCTTATGGGCAGCAAGCCCTACAAGTGGCGACAACCGTCAAATTGATGCGTGCTTTGTGGATTATTCCACTTTCTTTCCTAACCTTAGCAATCGTAGCAAGGCGCAAAAAAGAGGGCGATATGCCCAAAAAGGCGTTTCAAATTGATGTGCCTTATTTTATAGGTTTCTTTGTCCTTGCTATTTTATTGAATAGTTATCATTCTTATTTTCTGCCTGATGCCATGCAGCCCTTTTTTGCAGAAAGTAGCCAAATCGTGTTGGGGCTTGCCAAAAAAGCCCTTGCCCTGACGCTTTTTCTGATAGGATTAAATCTTTCTTACGACAAGATAAAAGCCGTAGGGTTTCGCCCCTTGTTGTTGGCTCTCTTGTTGTGGCTGATAATTAGTGTGGGAGCTGCTTGGTTTTTGCAAGTTACGAATAGTCTATGATGGACGTTGTTACAACGATAAAAGCCTCAAATGCACCCTGTTCCAGTGATGTTAAATTCTAAAAATTAGATTCAAACATAGGGACAAGGCATTGCCTTGTCCTATGCCCCAAACCCTAATGGTCTTCAAGACCCTTAGGGTTTAAGTCCAAATTTTATTTCGTTTCAAATTTGACAAAACAAGGCTTTTCACAAAACTTAACATTACTGCATGATGGCGGGGCTTTGATATGGTATCATTTTTTTTGTATTTATGCAAAAAAATGATTTGATTTTCGAACCCTCCCTTATGGGGGGAGGGCAGGGTGGGGGTTCAGCAGGTTTGCTCGAAGCACAAAACACCATTTTTTACTTTCTGAACGTTGCAACAATGCCTTTTTTTGGAAACCACTTATATAGAACAGAAAAATAAAGCTATACAAAAAAAGCGTATAAAAAATAAACCCTACCTTTTTCAAGATAGGGTTTTAGTAGCGGAGACTGGACTCGAACCAGTGACCTTTGGGTTATGCTTACCACTATAGTTTTCACTACCTTCCGTAGAAGTTTGTGGTCTGGACTTTACCTTCACCCGCCTTTTAAAGGGTAGGGTGTTCGCCATCAAGTCTCTACACCTTCATCGTTTGATGCTTGGCTCGGTATTACCATACGAAAGGCTTCACCGAATTTGACGAATTATCACTTTGAAATTACTTTCAAAGCAGCCCTAAAAAGTTGCGGATATTCTCTACATTCGTATAATGCAGAATCCTTTGCTGCAACCTTTACAATACTTGAGCCCAACGAGCTACCAACTGCTCCACTCCGCGATATTGTGATACAAAGGTAGGGCTTTTTTAGATACCCTCCAAATTTTTGAGGAAAAAAAATGCAAAAAAGCGGAAAAAAAAGCGTTTTTTCTTTTCGCGAGCCGCTTTGCAAGGGTGAAAATCTCTACTTTTTTTCCTATGTGCTTGATAGATAGCTCATTAGAAAAAGGCTGTGCGAAGGGCTTTTTTTACCCTTCGCAGGTGAGTTGGCTTGCTAAAAAGCGGCTAATCTTTTATTTTTGAAGATACGCCTATAATAGCCCTCCAAATTTTCTGCCTCAAAGTTGTGTTTTTGGCTCAAATCATCGAGCTGGACTTGGCGCGAAGTCTGAATTTCTTGGGTTACGACCTCCAAAATATCGAAGGCATACTCTGCCATCATATTTTCGGTATCGAGGGTAGGATTTACCTCTACCATTTCCCAACAACAAACTTTGGGCGAACGCACCAAAAGGCGATTGATTTCACGCGCCTGCTCAAAAGAAAGTCCGTTTTCCACAGGCGTACCTGTGCCTTCGGAAAGGCGCGAGTCGATGCTATCCACATCAAAAGAAACATAAATATAATCGCAATCTTTCAACTGCTCTAAGGCAGCCGCCACTACCTTTTCTACGCCCAAGCGTTCTATTTCAGAAACAGGGAAATTTTTGATTTGATATTTATCTATCAAAGCCAACTCCTCTTCCTCTAAGTCGCGCATGGCGATAAATACGATGTCGGAAGGTGAAATATTTGCCCCTTTGCCCCCCATATTTTTGAGTTTGTTCCAATACCTGACGGTTTCGGGGTGAGGGTGGTTGCGTTGAAATTCTTTGTTGTCTAAGGCTGTGGCAATGGCTAAGGGCATGCCATGCATATTGCCCGAAGGACTGGTGTAGGGCGAGTGCAAGTCGGCATGGGCATCTACCCAAATTGCACCAATGCGCTTGTCGGTGTAGGCGGCTTTTACGCCTGCTATCGTGCCTGCGGCAGTGGAGTGGTCGCCTGCCAAGACGATAGGAAAATAATCGTCGTCTAAAACTTCGCGTGTGGCACTGCTCACGCGCCAAAGCACTTTATAGACCGCATCGATGTATTTGGCATAGGGAAAGACATTCTTTTTGAAAAGGCTATCATTTTCTATCTTTACTTCGATAGAATCGAAGCGGGCAAAGTAGTCGCTTCCTTTGTCTAAACAAGCAGTTTTGAGCGCGTCGATGCCCAAACTTGCGCCGCGTGTGCCTGCACCTAATTCAGACTTTACCTGTACTAATTTAATAAAATTAAAGGAATCCATTTTAAAATTGTGTGTTTGGTGTAAAAAGTGGTCTTCGCAAAAAGCGGATTTTGTCTGAGCTAAACTGTTTTTTTCCGCCCTGCAAGATACAAAAAATAAGCGTTCAGACTTTCGCCTATCTGCCGTGCTGGGGGCTTTTTAGCCACAATCGGAAATTTTTTCCTACTTTTGCCATCTATTTCAAAGTGGCTTGTATGTCTAAAAAAATTGTCATCATCGGCGGCGGCGCAGCGGGTTTTTTTGCGGCGCAATTACACAAAACATGGTTTCCTGCCCATCAGGTCTTGATTTTGGAGCAAAGTGCGCAGGTCTTGAAAAAGGTCAAGATTTCTGGCGGAGGGCGTTGTAATGTAACACACGCCTGTTTTGATGTCAATAAATTGGTGCAGTTTTATCCACGTGGGGGCGATTTTTTGAAAGAACCTTTCCAAACCTTTCAGCCCAAAGATATGGTAAAATGGCTCGCACAGAAAGGCGTTCCTACCAAAACCGAAGCCGACGGACGCATGTTTCCACGCTCGAATCAGTCGCAGACGATAGTAGATTGCCTATACAAAGGAGCGATAGAAGCAGGCGTAGAACTGCACCTACAAATGCCTGTGCAAGGTTTGGTGCAAAAAGATAAAAAATGGGAAATTTTATTGAAAAATGGCAAAAACATAACAGCCGATAAGGTGCTAATAAGTGCAGGCAGCAGCCCTGCCGTTTGGAAGTGGTTAGCTCCTTTGGGCGTTGAAATTGTGCCACCTGTGCCGTCGCTTTTCACCTTCGAAATCCAAGATGCGCGTTTGGAAGGTTTGGCTGGTATCGCCCTCGAAAAGGCAAGGGCAGAAATTCCCCAAACAGACTTAGCCGAGGAAGGTGCGTTGCTCATCACGCATTGGGGGCTTTCTGCACCTGCTATCTTGCGTCTTTCGGCTTGGGGAGCGCGTCAGTTGGCAGAAAAAAATTATCAATTTGAGCTAAAAGTTAATTGGAGTGGCGAATCGCCCGATAAAGTTCTGACCGAACTCAAAGAGAAACGCGACCTTTGGAACAAAAAAGCCGTAGCTGCTAATCCGCTTTATGGGCTACCTGCCCGTCTTTGGAAAAGCCTGATGGCGTTTTTAGAAATAGACGAAAAACTCAAATGGGCGCAAATCTCTAAAAAAGATTTAGCTGCTTTGCACCAAGAACTTACATCTGCCACTTTTCAGGTGAAAGGCAAAAGTACCTTCAAAGATGAATTTGTTACGGCAGGTGGAGTGGCGTTGCACCAAATCTCGAACCGTACTTTGGCACATAAAACCCTGCCCTCGCTCTACTTTGCAGGGGAGGTCTTGGATATAGATGCCATTACGGGCGGCTTCAACTTTCAAGCCGCTTGGACGACGGCATTTTTGGCGGCACGCGCTATGGGGGAATCGTGTTAATTTTTAAAAAGGGCGGTTTAATGCAGGAAAAAAGCAGGTTTTGTTTTAAGTTGGGCAGTACGAAAACTCAACTTTGCGTTGTGTTCAGACGGGCGAAGCTGGAGCTTCGCGCTACAGTTGTAAGGAAAAGGCAGTTTTTCTTCGAGGTTGGTTTGAAATAAAGCAGAACTTTAAAATTTTAAAAAATTAGTATAAAATTTATTTTATTCTTTCAACCTAAGTTGCTTTAAAAAAATGCTCATTTTGGCAGGATAGTAGAAAAAAGTATGTGGAATACGGTCGTTGAACTGTGCAGCGTACTCCTCCAAACTCAAATCTTCGTGCGGACTAATACAAAAGGTGTAGTTTTTTTTTATGTTTTGGCGAAACTCTAAAAACTCATGTTGTGAGATGCCTCCAAAGAGTTGATGCTTTCCAAAACCTACTACTTGCCCTTTTTTGTTTAAAAAAATCTCAAAATAGAAACGATTTGCGTCATTATGGTCGGAATTTACTAAATCTTCGTACCATTCCTGACTAAAAGTTTCGATAAGGCAGAGTTCGATGCGCTTGTAGTTTTCAAAGACGCAAATATTGTCTTGTGCCTCTGTCGGCTGTGCAAAACAGGCAAAGACGAGCAGGCTAAAAAGTTTCAGCAGTAGTTTCATTTTATGATGGAAAGCCGTTCCAAAAGAGGTATCAAAACAAAAGAAATATCAAAATAAAAAGTGCCTACCTTTCACACTTAGGCAGCTTTTATTTTTAGGGCAAATGGGGCAGTTGCACAAGGCTTCTATCTGCTAAAATTATGCAAATTTCGCAGGCGAGGCAAAATTAGGCATTTCTGTTCAATTTTTTGAAAGAAACCTTACATAAAAATTAAAAAATTGCGCTTAACGCTGTTTTTTTGCCCATTCTAAGTAGTTTTGGATTTTGGCTTCGGCTAAAAGCAGTTCTTTGGTATGATAATGCAGCCCCAAAGTTTTTTCATCAAAAAAATCGTGTAGCGTGTTATGGCACAAACGGCAGAGCATCAAGCCGTGCGACTGCATCTCTTTCTTAGAAAAAAGTTTTAAAAATTGTTTCTTTTTATGCATTTTTCTGGGAATAAGGTGGTGAAAAGTTAGCTTTTTCCCTTCTCTTTCACAAAGTTGGCAAGCCGTATCAGACTCTGGCTCTTGGTCGGATTGTGTATCTTGGGTTTGAGGGTTTTCCAAATGGTTGTCGTCAGGGTTTGGAAAGTCCTCCTTTGAATAGGCATCATTCATGGCAGCAAAGCGAGGTTGGAGTGGAAAGGTTGCTTTTTCAGAACGCAGGGAGGCGAGAAAAAATTTCTGCTGTGGCTTTTTTTTCTCAATTTAGGGGCAGAAAGCCACAAAAAATCGTATTTTAGCCTGCAAATTTGGCTTAAAATCTTACTTTTGTAGGTCAGTTGCAAAAATCAAAAAAGCACCCAACTCGATGCCCAAAATCCTCATCTTGCGTTTCTCCTCTATCGGCGATATTGTCTTGACTACGCCCGTTGTGCGCACACTCAAAACGCAGCTCGATGAAATTGAGTTGCATTATGCTACCAAGCCGCAATTTGCCAACATTGTAGCGCAAAATCCTTACATAGATAAAATTTATACCTTAGAGCCTAAAAAGACAAACGATTTAATAAAAAAATTAAAACAAGAGAAGTACGATTACGTCATCGACCTGCATCATAACCAGCGCACTTATTATATCAAATGGCGGCTGGGCGTTAAAAGCTATGCTTTTCCTAAGTTGAATTGGCAGAAATGGTTTTTTGTCAATTTCAAGAAAAACTACCTGCCCAACGTGCATATCGTAGATAGGTACATGCAGACGGTTGCGCCTTTGGGGATTAAGATGGATAATTTGGGGTTGGATTTTTTTATTGCCGAAGAAGACGAATTTGAACTGCAATGGCTACCAGAAGCCTACAAAAAGGGCTTTGTGGTGTATGCCTTGGGCGGCACACATGCCACAAAAAGGCTGCCTTTGAACCGAATGATAGAGCTATGCGATAAAATAAACAAACCTATTATTTTATTAGGCGGAAAAGAAGATTATGAAATTGCGCAGCAGCTTTATGATTTTTTTGAGAAAGACCAAGCGTCAGATTTGGATAAGGCTTTTGAAAAGCTCAATAAAAAGGCGCGTATTTTCAATCTTTGTGGCAAGCTAAATTTGGGGCAGTCGGCTTCTTTGGTAAAACAAGCGCAGGTGGTTTTTACGCACGATACAGGGCTTATGCACATTGCGGCGGCTTTTCGCAAGAAAATTTACTCGATATGGGGTAGCACCTCGCCACATTTTGGTATGTATCCCTACCGCACCTCTTTTGTCGTCTTTGAAAACAACCAACTTTCCTGCCGCCCTTGCTCTAAAATTGGCTATGCGAAGTGTCCCAAAGGGCATTTTAAGTGTATGAACGAGGTAGTCTTCGACTTTTGGCTACCTTAGTTTGGCGTTTTTTGGGAAAGGCAAGATTACTTTTTTTGCGTTCTGCCTCGTTTTTACAAAAAAAAAAGCGCGGCATTTGTGGAATCTTGTGTTTGCCTGCATCTAACCTGCAAAAGACAAACCCATTTTTATTTTCTCACCCTGATTCCAAAAAAGCCATGCAGAAACCTTATTTTTCCCTTGCCCTACTTTTGGCTATTTTCGCCCTTTTTAGTGGCTGCCAAAATGGAACATATAGCCGTTCTGAACAGAAAGCAGAAGTTGCCGAGTATCAAGTCGCTCCCACGATGGCTTACGAAGAAATGCCCGCCAAACTTGCCGAGCCAAAAGATGCAGTAGTGGAGATGCCACAAGAAAACACAAATGAATTTACACAAATTGTAGATAATAAGTTTGTAAAAGTAGGCGATGAAGCACTTTCCACTTTTTCCATAGATGTAGATAACGCTTCCTACGCCTTGATGCGCAATGCCATCGAAAACGGCATCTTGCCCCAAAAAGATAGAATCCGTATCGAAGAATTAGTCAATTACTTTGAGTACGATTATCCCAATCCGAAGGGTGAGCATCCTTTTTCTATTAGCACCGAAATTACAGACGCGCCTTGGAATAGCAAGCACAAATTGGTGCATATCGGCTTACAGGGCAAGCAGGTAGATTATGAAAACCTTGCGCCTTCCAACTTGGTCTTCCTTATTGATGCTTCTGGTTCGATGCAAGATGAAAACAAACTGCCTTTGCTCAAATCTTCCCTCAAACTTCTTTTAGACCAACTTTCCGAAAAAGACCGCGTCGCGATTGTGGTCTATGCAAGTGCGGCAGGTGAAATTTTACCTTCTACTCCAGCCTCTGAAAAGGATAAAATCCTAAGCGCACTCGATAATTTAGAAGCAGGGGGCAGCACCGCAGGCGGCGCAGGTATCCAACTTGCCTATAAAATTGCCAAAGAAAACTTTATCGCTGGTGGCAATAATCGCGTTATCCTTTGCACTGACGGCGATTTCAATGTAGGGGTGAGTTCGGCAGAGGATTTGGTAAGCCTTATCGAGCAGAAGCGCGACGACCATATTTTCCTGACGCTTTGTGGCTTCGGCATGGGCAATTACAAAGACCGCCAAATGGAGGCTTTGAGCAATGCAGGAAACGGAAATTACTATTACATCGATAACGTGCAGGAAGCCAAAAAAGTCTTTGTACGCCAAATGCGTGGCACGCTCTTTACCATTGCCAAAGATGTCAAGGTGCAGGTAGAATTTAATCCTGCCCAAGTGCAAGCCTACCGTTTGATTGGATACGAAAATCGTATGCTCAATAAAGAAGATTTCAACGACGACAAAAAAGATGCAGGCGAATTGGGCGCAGGACATTCCGTAACGGCTCTGTATGAAATCATACCCGTAGGCGTGAAAAGCGAGTTTCTGCCTTCGGTAGATGACCTCAAATACCAGAAAAACGAAAAAAGCACTTATACCGCCGCTGCCGCTTCCGACGAGATTCTAAACCTCAAACTTCGCTACAAAAAGCCCAAAGAGGATACCTCCAAACTTATCGTGCAGCCACTTTTGAATAAGTCGGTAGCCCTATCGGAAGCCTCTGAAAACTTGCGTTTTGCCGCTTCGGTGGCTGAATTAGGTCTAATTTTGAGAGATTCGCCCTATAAAGCGCAAGCCAACTATGCACAGGTTTTGGATTTGGCAAAAAATGCCTTAGGCAAAGACAGTCAGGGCGATAGAGCAGAATTTGTGAAATTGGCAGAAAGCTGCATGATGCTGGCAAAATAATTCTTTTCTTTTTCAAAAAAAGACGCTTTTCTTCTTTTCGCAGGGAGGAGCGTCTTTTTTCAGGCTTTTTCGGGCTTTCTAACGCAAAAATACGCTTGCTACCATTTTTTTTCGTAAAATTGTATTCGGATTCGATACCTATATTTCGCCGCCTTCTCTGCCCACAAACGCCACTGCCAAATGGCACAGGTGTAGGCACAAAAGTAGGAGGCAAGCCCCAAGTGCAGGGTCTGATTTTGGCTTTTTTAGCCTCAAAATTACGCCTGCTTCGCACAATTTGGGGGCTTAGGTAAGAAGACAAATCTGGATACAAAGACTTGCTTTGTCGGAATCATTTTCAGACTACAACCCTGCCGCCTTTGTCGGGGCAAGGTAGGAAAAGACCCAAGGGCGTTCCTATTTTGCAAGCCTTATCGGGCAGGTGTCGGGTGTAGAGCGTTTGCTTTCTTATGCGATATTCATTGTTTTTCCATATAAAAGGGTAGAGAAGTGGTGTTGGCTCGATGCCCAATCGCTTCAAATGCCCATACTTCAAAAGCAGCCTTGTGCTGCGGTTCTTTATTTGTTTCTATGCTTTTGCTCCTCTATCTTTTCTTTTTGTGGTGTTTTCTAATTGGGTGCTGGTCGGAAGGTCGGTTTTCCGTTTTTGCCTTCGAGGGCAAAGTGCGGAGGGCGAAAAAACGAGCGCGTAGCCTCGAAAGGGCGTTGCTGGTTTCTATCCTACCTTCTCTATCCTACCTACAAACACGAGCGGTCTTTTCGCTTTCCAAAAGGAAAGGGACTGGCTTTGAGATTCATTTTCTAAGGTGCTTTGTCTTGCCCGAAAAGGTTTCACAAAAAGCCCTGACTTGGATAGAACGGCGTTTATTTTCTATTTCTTATCCAAAGATGCACATTTGTACCTAAAAAATGGCTTTTTCTGAAAGAAAATATATCAAACAAACAAATACTGGAAGTCTTTTATATACCCAACGATAGTATCGCTTTTCCCTTTCTAAACCTAAGATTCAAACAAAGGCAGAAAGGCAGCAAGCCTCTGAAAATCAAGCCGCAGCGGATTCTACTCAAAATTGTACCCCAAAAATGGCAGACGTTTTTCTATTCGCATAGATTGTATCTCCTTTTTGCGGGACAACGGACAAACAAAGGGCGGTCTTGTGCAGATTTGTGCCATCGATATCCACCTTTTCGCCCCAATTAGGTATTTTTTGATGCCTATGGGCTTTTCTTTTCATTATCGAGGCAATTATCTGTATGAACGAAATATCATTTATTAGCACGCTGCTCATCGCGCTCCTTGCCTTAGCCGTAGGCATTTGGATTGGGCGCAATATGCTGCACAAAGTCTTAGGCTCGCTCTATCAGCAGGCACAGGAGAAAGCCGCCCTTTTGGAGCAGGAGGCTCTCAAAAAAGGCGAAACGTTTTTAAAAGAGAAAGAATTAGAGGCAAAAGACCATTTTTTGAAGCTCAAAAGTGAGCATCAGAAAGAAATGGATAAAAAGCGCAGTTTATTACAAGCCCAAGAGGAAAAAGTTAAGAAACTCGAACATGGGTTTCAGCAAAATTCCAACCGCTTAAAACAAAAGGAAACGCAGTTGCAAAAGGATTTGGAGCAGGTAGGGCGCGAAAAAGAGCGCGTAGAGCAGCTCAAAGAAGATTGGCTTCGCAAAAATGAAAGCCTGATAGAAGAGCAGCGCAGTTTCGAGCAACTCAAAAAAGAGCAACTTTCTCTTTTGGAGCGTTTGGCAAAACTTTCGCAGGAAGAAGCCAAAAAACAACTTTTAGAGTCGGTACAACAAGAAGCGCGTACCGAAGCCTCCGCCAAGATGCACCAAATTTTGAGTGAGGCACAATTAGCCGCTACCAAAGAGGCAAAGCGTATCGTCCTGACGACTATTCAGCGCACCGCCACCGAGCATACGATTGAAAATTGTATCTCTATTTTTCATTTGGAGAGCGATGATGTAAAAGGAAAAATTATCGGACGCGAGGGGCGCAATATCCGCACCTTAGAAGCTGCCACAGGCGTAGAGATTATCGTCGATGACACGCCAGAGGCGATTACCATTTCAGGCTTCGACCCTGTAAGGCGCGAAGTGGCGCGACTTTCCTTGCAGCGTTTGGTTGCAGATGGCAGGATTCACCCTGCACGCATAGAGGAGGTTGTCGCCAAGACCAGCGAGCAGCTCGAAGAGCAGATTTTGGAGTTGGGGGAGCGTGCAGTCATCGAGTTGGGCATACATGGCTTGCACATCGAGCTTATTAAGTTGGTAGGACGCATGCGTTTTCGCTCGTCGTATGCGCAAAATCTTTTGCAACATTCGAAAGAAGTGGCACGCCTTTGTGCGACCATGGCGGCAGAGATGGGCTTAAATGCCAAACTTGCCAAACGCGCAGGGCTTTTACACGACATCGGAAAAGTCTATACCGACGACCCCGAAAAGCAGCACGCCCTCTTGGGCATGGAACTTGCCAAACGCTACGGCGAGCATCCCGAAGTGTGCAATGCTATTGGTGCGCATCATGGCGAAATTGAAATGACCTCTCTTATTTCGCCTATTGTCCAAGCCTGCGACGCGATTTCAGGCTCACGCCCTGGGGCAAGGCGCGAAACGACCGACTCTTATTTGAAGCGTTTGCACGATTTGGAAAAATTAGCTACCAGCTATCAGGGCGTGAACAAGTGCTACGCCATGCAAGCAGGGCGCGAGTTGCGCGTATTAGTAGATGCCGAAAATGTATCTGACGAAAGGGCGCAAGCCATCTCCTACGACATCTCAAATCGCATAGAAAAGGAGATGCAATATCCGGGTCAAATCAAGGTTACGGTGATTCGCGAAAAACGCGCCGTAAGTTTTGCCAAATAACTTTCTTTTTTCTTATTGTTTTCTCATTCTATCAAATTCAGTATGTTACAAAGGATTCAATCTATCTTTATACTCATTTCGGCTCTTGCCATGTTGGTGGCTTGCTTTTTTCCTATTTGGATACGCATCGAGGGCGATGTCCAGACTTCGCTTAGTGCGCTTTGTTGGCTCGAAGAGCGCGTAGTGGAGGGCAAAGTTGTAGAAACGGTACAGGCTAAAAGTACAATTTATTTGATGGTCATTGGCATTGGTTCGGCTTTATTTGCCCTTTATATCATCTTTGCCTACCAAAATCGGACACGCCAGATGTTTTTGGTAGTGGTCAATTCGCTACTTATCATGACCTTCGGCGGCGTAGCCACCTATCACACCTATCAATACGACAATGGAAGCTATGCCATTGGCTTTTTTGCCGTCATCATTGCCCTTATTGCCAACCAAACGGCGCGTATCTTTATCAGCCGCGACGAAAAAATGGTGCGCAGCGCAGATAGGTTGAGATAAGCGAGAGACGCGCTTGCTAAACGCTAAAAATCATTTGCTAAGGTAGGGGCAAGGTAGTGCCTTTCCCCTGCCTTCTTTGCTGACGCTTTTTTGTCTGATTTCTTTTCTAATGCCATGAAAAATCAACCTTCGACAATGGTGCAAAAGCAGCGTTTTGAAGATTTTGCCATTGCAACAATGTTAATACAAGACAAAGTTTTAAACAATTATATAAAAAAATACTATTAAATTTAACATATTTTTTAAAAAAATCTAAACTTCGACTCTGCAAATTTTTTTGCTAAAAAAGTCGCCCTCTGTTTGTTTTTTGCAAAAAAAAGTGTAAATTGCTATCTCTATTCGTAAGCTACTTCTTTTCCAACCTAACGCTCTTTATAATATGAACGAATTTGGAGGCAACTGGACAAAGGAAAAAATAGACATTTTTATGAAATATGTGCCTGCCTATCTAACCATCATGCACAGCATGATTAAAGGTAAGCATTACGCCAAAGATTGGAAGCTTATGTTTTTTGATGGATTTGCAGGTTCTGGCTCCATTCATCTGGAAACAGGCGAAGGGATATTAGAAAGTGTAGCCACAAAAATTCTTTCGCTTGACGATAACAAGGGTTTTGATTTGTATAGATTTGTGGAATTAGATAAAACAAAGGCTACGAATCTGGAAACGCTTATTGCCGCTAATTTTCCGAATAAGGTTGGAAAGACAAGGGTTTATCAGGAAGATTTTAATGTGGTTGTCAAGAAAATGGTTGCTTTTTTACAGAAAGAAACAAACTATAAAACCCTTATGTTTGTTGACCCCTTTGGCATGCAAGTTAATTGGTCATCTCTTGAAGCAATGAAAGGATTGGCTATAGACATGTGGATACTTATTCCTACAGGCATGGGTATCAATCGTATGCTGCAAAATGATGGAGATATTAGCGAAAAGTGGTTAGAAAAACTACAAGTATTTCTTGGATTATCAGCACAAGAGATACAAGACCACTTCTACAAAAAAGAAAATATACAGCATCTATTTGGTACGGAAGAAAAAATGATAAAAGAGAGAAACGCTATAGAACTTGCACATCTGCTTTATAAATCACGATTAAAAAGTATTTTTGATAATGTTTCAGATTCTTACGTGATGAAAAATCAGAATAATAGTATTCTATATCATTTTCTTTTAGCCTCTAATAACTCTACTGCAATAAAAATTGCAAATTCTATCATTGGAAAAGGTATTTCTAAATTTTAAAATTATGGCAAAATCAAGTATAGAATGGACAGAAATGACTTGGAATCCAACAACAGGCTGTGATAAGATATCGACAGGTTGTAAGTTCTGTTATGCAGAAATCATGGCGAAACGACTCCAAGCTATGGGACTAGAAAAGTATCAAGATGGGTTTAAAATTCGTATACACCCTAATGAACTTAAACGTCCTTATCTTTGGAAAAAAAGTAAAATGGTATTTGTAAACTCGATGAGTGATTTATTTCATGAGGAAGTACCATTAGATTTTATAAAAAAAGTATTTTTTGTAATGAATGAAAATACAAATCATATATTTCAAGTATTAACTAAACGTTCTGAACGGTTGGCTCAAATAGCTCCTCTTCTAAATTGGACTCCTAATATTTGGATGGGGGTTTCCGTAGAAAATGACAGAACAACGTTTCGTATAAAGGATTTGCAAAAGACAGGTGCAGCCACTAAGTTTTTATCTTTAGAGCCATTGCTTGGGGCTGTACCTCAGCTAAATCTCTTAGGTATTGACTGGGTAATTGTAGGAGGTGAAAGTGGAAAAGGTAAAATTAGACCCATGAAATTAGAGTGGGTGCAGCAAATACAAGAGCAATGTGTTGAAACCGATACCGCCTTTTTCTTTAAACAATGGGGTGGTAAGAATAAGAAAAAAACAGGACGGTTGTTAAATGGAGTTGAGTATAACGAGATGCCTAAAATTTTAGTATAAATATTATACAAATATTTTAGTATGATTTTTATACGTGTAATTTAAAATATTTCGACCAAATCGTGCTTCATGTCATGCCTCTATTAAAAAATGGAACAACGCCTGAAACACAAACAATTCTAAACGTCTTGAAGGATATTGCTGACCCGATTGGGTATCAGGCTTGGCGACTCAAAAAAGTAGGACAAAAAAAGTTGTTTGGCAGTTAGTTTTTCATAAGACACAAGCCCCCTAAAAATCGCTACCAGTAGCCTTGCTCTTGAAAGTAGGCACTGCGCCTTATTTTTCAGTAGTGGTAAGCCCACTTTGGAGTAGAAAAATAGGGAAAAGGGGGGTAGTTATTGCGAAATGCGTATCTTTGTGCAAAAAACAAGGATATGCAGCACACCTCACCTATTCCCTCTGCTACGACCGAAATTTTGGCGCGTCGTCTCTTCGAAATTGAAGAATCCCAGACCCTTGCTATGGCGCGTAAGAGCCGCGAACTCAAAGAACAGGGCATCGAGGTCATCAACCTAAATTTGGGCGAACCCGATTTTCCTACCCCCGACCACATCAAAGCCGCCGCCAAACAAGCCATAGATGACAATTTTTCCTTTTATCCGCCTGTTAGTGGCTTTTTAGACCTGCGCAAAGCCATTTGCGAAAAGCTACAACGCGAAAACAACCTGCATTATAGCCCCGACCAAATCGTCGTTTCCACAGGCGCAAAGCAGTCTATCGCCAATGTGATGCTCTCTATCGTCAATCCCGAAGACGAAGTCTTGATTTTTAGCCCCTATTGGGTGTCCTATTCGGGTTTGGTACAATTAGCACAAGGCACGCCCGTTCTGATAAAGGCGAGCTTGGAGAACGATTACAAGGTTACGCCTGCCCAAGTTGCTGCCGCCATCACGCCCAAAACCAAAGCCGTTATCTTTTCTTCGCCCTGCAACCCCACAGGCAGCGTTTTTTCGGAAGGCGAACTTCGCGCCATTGCTGAGGTGCTTGCGCCCTATCCCAATATTATCGTGATTGCTGATGAGATTTACGAGCATATTCATTTTGGGACAAAACCTTTTAGCATTGGGGCAGTAGAAAGTTTGAAGGATAGAGTCGTTACTATCAATGGCATGTCGAAGGGTTTTGCCATGACGGGTTGGCGTTTGGGCTATGCTGCCGCGCCTCTTGCGATTGCCAAAGCCTGCGACAAAATTCAGGGGCAGATAACCTCTGGTGCTAATACCATTGCCCAACGCGCTGCCTTAGCCGCCCTAAGTTCCGACCTTGCTCCGACTAAGGCGATGAACGAAGCCTATTTGCGCCGTCGCGACCTTATCAAATCGCTTTTAGATGACATCGAGGGGCTAAAAAGCAATCTGCCCGAAGGTGCTTTTTACATTTTTCCCGACGTGAGTGCTTTTTTTGGAAAACAATACAAGCACTATACGATTCAAAATTCGGAAGACCTTTGTATGTATCTGCTCAACGAAGCGCACCTTTCACTTGTCATGGGAGAAGCCTTTGGCGAACCCAACTGCGTGCGCATTTCTTTTGCCGCCTCTGATGCCCATATCATCGAGGGCATGCGCCGCCTCAAAGCTGCCTTAGCCCAACTTTCTTAACGCTATTTATGAAAACCATTTTGTTTTGAAAAGTATTTTCAATTCAAAATGGTTTTCTCTATCTTGCACCTACCTTCACAAATTCAGACCCTAACACAAAGCCAAATCGCTTGTGCCTTTTGGCAAACCTCTCTTTTTTCTTTTTTTATCAAATGATATGAACGAAATTATATTCTTTGCTTCTTTTTTAGTGGGCGTAGCCTTTGTCCTGATGCTGGACTTGGGCGTTTTCTCTAAAAAATCGCACGTCATTTCCTTCAAAGAAGCTGCCGCTTGGAGTGTAGTCTGGATAATTTTGGCTCTCTCTTTCTATGCTTTTTTATATAGTAGCGGCGAAATTATCCATGGCATTAGCAATATCGCAGACCTTCAACGCATAGACGCGCTTTATGGTGAAAAGGAAGTGGAGATTATCCCAACAGATTTCGAAACAAGTTTGCAAAACTACCGCCGCAATCTTTCCCTCGAATTCATTACGGGCTATCTCTTAGAATATTCCCTTTCTGTGGATAACATCTTTGTCATCATCATGATTTTTGCCTCCTTTGGGGTGCGCGAAGCCTACTTCAAAAAAGTGCTTTTTTGGGGCATCTTAGGGGCTGTCGTGATGCGTTTTACCTTTATTTTCTTGGGTGCAGCACTTATTCATCAATTTGAGTGGATACTCTACCTCTTTGGTGCATTCTTAGTTTATACAGGTTTTAAGATGTTCAAAGAAAGCAGTAGTGGGGAAGACGAAAAAATAGACCCTCAAAATCACCCTGTTGTGAAGTTCTTGGCGAAATATTTTTCGGTTTATCCGCGCTATGTAGGCTCACGTTTTTTTGTCCGCAAAAATAGAAATACACCGCTTTATATCACGCCGCTTTTTGTCGTGGTCATTGTAATAGAAGCTACCGACCTTATTTTCGCCGTCGATTCTATTCCTGCCATTTTTGGCGTAACAAAAGACCCCTATATCGTTTTTTTCTCTAATATCTTTGCCATCTTAGGGCTGCGCTCGATGTTCTTTTTCCTTTCCAACATCATGCACATCTTCCATTATCTCAAAACAGGATTGGCGTTTTTATTGAGCTTTATCGGGCTTAAAATGCTCTTTGGGCATTGGCTCAAAGGCTACGGCTTCAAAACCGAATATTCTATCTATGTCATTTTGAGCATCTTAGCCATTAGTATTATCGCCTCTTTGCTTTTCCCTAAGAAAAAAGTAGAAGCCAACGCCTAAAATCGCTGTCCTTTTTTGCTGACAAACCCTGCACCCTTGTTGAACTTTTTTGCTTCGACAAGGGGGTTTGTTTCGATAAAAAACCTAACTTTGTTTTGCCCTTGTCGTTTTAATCGCTATCTTTGACTTATTCTAATCCTAAATAGTATTTGCTACTCACCTGCTTATGGAGTTTCTCAACCTGATAAAAGAATTTCTCACCATACTGCTCCCTGCGGGAATCGTCTTGTATGGCATGTTTTTGGTCGTAAAGTCGTTTATTGCCAAAGACCTCAATAAATCGCTCTTGGAAATAAAGGCACAAAACGCCCAAATCGCGCTCCCCCTTCGCTTACAGGCTTACGAGCGCATGGCACTCTTTTTAGAAAGAACTTCAATCCCAAACCTTATCCGCCGCCTCAATGACGGCACGATGAGTTCGGGCGAATTTCATCAAGTCTTGCTCTTCGAAATCCGTGAGGAATTTAATCACAACCTTTCGCAGCAAGTCTATATGAGCCACCAAGCTTGGCAGTACATCAAAAGTGCCGTAGAAGAAACCGTTTCTAACATCAATGATGCGGCGCGAAACATGGACGAAAAAGCCCCTGCCAAAGAGTTGGCGCGTGCTATCTTTGCCATCGAAGCCAAAAGAGAAACCAATCTAAACGAAGTAGCACTACAATTTTTAAAAGAAGAAATCCAACAAATTTTCTAATCACTAACTTCTTTTGATATGAAATCTCTCTTTTCAAACCTACGTTATGGCTTTATCCTGATAAGCCTCCTTACTTTTTTTTCAGCCTGTGGTACAAAAAGCACAACCCAAGAAACAAATAGTAGCGACACTACCGCTACCGCACCCGTCGAAACCGCGCCTGTAGAAGAAGTAGGCACAAACATCGACCCCAATAGAGAGGGCGGCTCTTTTACCATCGAAATCGACGGCAAAAGCTACCCCATCAAAACCGAACACGCCGACAACGGATTTAGCTATGATGCTGCCAATAAAAACATTACCCTGATGGCAGGTAGTGCCGACAACAACCTAACCATCACTTTGGCTGGCGGCGAATCGGGCGAATTTGTCATTGGCTCTGCTCCCGAACGCTCGGCTTCCCTTACCGTCAATGTTTCTGAAAATGGAACGCCTATTTTTGCAGGCACTTTAAGCGAAGGAAAGTTTAATTTGGAAAGTTTCAATAAAGCCGATGCCTCTGCAAAAGGTTCTTTCGAAGGAAAAACCGCCGAAGGAAAGGCACTCAAAGGCACTTTCGAGCTAAACTTCGCCAATAGAATGTAAGATTTTGCCCTGCAAGCGGCAAAACAAAAAAGCGAAAAAAAGTCGCTAAAATTTGCAAGTTCAGAAAAAAAGGCTATCTTTGCCTTTGAGATACACAATTTATACCGACATCTTTCATTTATGAAAACGCTATTTTCACAAAATTGGCTTTGGTGGCGCACACAGACTCGTGAAGAGCTGATGCCTTGCGTCCTGCCCTCTGTGAAAATAGTAAAGGAAAGCGAAAAAAAGGCGTGCTTGATTCAGATGTCGGATAGTATTTCCTAATTTTTCTGAAACGCACTTTTCGCACCTCGAAATACAGAGAACTACAAGACAAAAAAGGTCTGCTCTTCAAAGGCAGACCTTTTTTTATGTGCTTGTTCAAAAAAGTTTTAAAAATATACTTATTTATCGTAAAAAAATAAACCATGCCAATCTTACAAACCCAATCCGAAACGCATTTCTTAGACCAAATCACACCCATAGGGCTTTATCTGGCACTGCGCGACCAATTTGCAGGCTGCCTGCTTTTGGAAAGTTCCGAACACAAGGATAAGACCCAAGCGCGTTCTATCTTATGCGCCGCGCCTCTTGCAGGCATACGCCTTTTCCAAACCGAAAGCCAAAAGGTACGCATAGAAACCTTTTTGCACCAACAACTACAAAGCCAAGATTTTGAAGCCTTATGTAGTGAAAAAAGTAGCAATTTGCGCCAAATCTTACATCAGTTTTTTGAGACTTTTCAGCTAAAAGAAGACGCGCAAAAAGACATCAATGGCTTTTTCGGTTTTCAGTCTTTCGAAGCCATCAGATTTTTTGAAAACGAAAAGGCTAATTTAGACCTTGCCCTCGACAACAAAACGGACATCCTCAATTACCAACTTTTTAGATACGTAATTTGCTTTAATCATTTCAACGGTGAAGTAACTTTTACCGAAAATAAAATAGAAAACTCTCCACAAGATGCTCATTTTCAAGATATTAGCCTTTCTGATTTTATACACAAACTTTTGAAACAGAGCGGAAAAACATATCCCTTTCAGCGGATAGGTGAAGAAAAAGCAGTTCAAGACGAAAGTTATTTTTTGGAAATGGTAAAAAAGGCACAAGCCCATTGTCAGCGAGGCGATGTCTTTCAGATGGTAGTTTCGCGCCATTTTTATCAAGGCTTTCAAGGTGATGAATTTAACCTTTATCGTGCCTTGCGCCACATCAATCCTTCGCCGTATATGTTTTATTTTGATTACGGAAATTACAAAATTTTTGGTTCTTCACCAGAAGCACAAATTCGCATTGTAGGCGGAGAAGCCCTCGTAAATCCGATTGCAGGAACGTATAAAAGGACAGGAGATAAACAAAAAGATGAGCAATTAGGCAAAGCATTATTGGCAGACCCCAAAGAAGTTGCCGAGCATGCCATGTTGGTAGATTTGGCACGAAACGACCTCAACCGCCACTGTGAGCAGGTGCAAGTGCTTGAATATAAGGCAGTTCATCAATATAGCCATGTCATTCATTTGGTTTCTACCGTCAAAGGGAAGCTCGCTGCAACTACTGAAAAAGGCTTGGAAACGGCACTGAATGTTTTGGCAGATACCTTTCCTGCGGGTACGCTTTCGGGTGCGCCCAAAGTGCGTGCCTTACAGCTTTTGGCGCAATTAGAGCAAGATGCGCGTGGTTTTTATGGGGGCAGTCTTGGTTTTATAGACTTCAAGGGCGAAGTAAATCAGGCTATTTTAATTCGTTCTTTTCTTAGTTATCAAAATCAAATTCATTATCGCGCGGGGGCAGGCGTGGTCTTGGCTTCCGTTCCCGAACAAGAGTTGCAAGAAGTCGCCAATAAGTTGGGGGCTTTGAGGCGTGCCTTAGCCGAAGCCGAAAAACTCTCTTTTTCAAGCCCTAATTTGGTATAAAAAACACAAACCCTTTATTTTCAGACACTTATGAAACTTTTAATGCTCGATAATTACGACTCTTTTACCTATAATTTGGTACAACTGCTCAAAGAAAATCCTACCCATCAGGTAGAAGTACGTCGTAATAATGAAATTGATTTGAAAGAAGTAGAACTTTATGATGCGATTTTTTTATCGCCCGGTGGCGGATTGCCTCACGAAGCAGGTTTGCTTTGCCCTTTGATAGAAAAGTACGCCTTTCAAAAGCCCATTTTTGGCGTTTGTTTGGGCATGCAAGCGATAGGGGAAGTCTTTGGAGCAAAACTTTTCAATCTTGCCGCACCCCTGCATGGCATTTCAACACCAATCTTACATCAAAATACGCCGCTTTTTAAAGATTTGCCTACTACCTTTCAAGTAGGGCGTTATCATTCGTGGGCAATAGAAACAGCTACTTTGTCTTCGGAATTTCATATTTCCGCTACGGATTTGAATCAAATTCCAATGGCAATAGAACACCGCGATTTGCCCTTAGCGGCGGTGCAGTTTCACCCCGAAAGCATCTTGACCGAGTTTGGGCGTGAAATGATTGATAATTTTTTAAATCAAGTTATCCCTTTAAAAAGCAAATCGCTACAATCTTTTCATCAGCAAATACCCTTTCTTTCACACTAAAAAAAACGCCATGACCTTTCAAGACTACCTTTATTGCCTACAAAATCAGGCACAACTATCTGAAAATCAAGCCTATAATTTGATGCAACAAATTAGTTTGGGCAATTTTAATGAAGCCCAGACTGCCGCACTTATTACGCTGCTTAGTCATCGCGAAGTAGCCTTAGAAGAAATTATAGGATTTAGAAAAGCACTTTTAGAATTAAGTTTGCAAACGGATTTGCCTCAATACGAAAGCATCGACCTCTGTGGTACAGGGGGCGATGGCAAAAATACGTTCAACATCTCTACTTTGGCGGCTTTTGTAGTGGCAGCGGCAGGCTACCCCGTCGCCAAGCATGGCAACTACGGCGTGTCTTCGGTGAGTGGCTCTTCCAACGTATTGGAATATTTGGGCTATCAATTTTCGAATGATAATAGCCTGCTTATCAGGCAGTTAGAAGAACACAACCTTTGTTTTTTACATGCGCCACTTTTTCACCCTGCCCTTAAAAATGTGGCAACGATTAGAAAGCAGTTAGGTATCAAAACGATTTTCAATACTTTGGGTCCTTTGGTCAATCCTGCCCAAAATGCCAAACAGTTAGTTGGGGTCTTTCACCTCAAATTGGCGCGACTTTATCATTATATTTTGCAAAAAGAGGGAAAATCTTACGTCGTTTTGCATAGCCTCGATGGATATGATGAAATTTCACTGACAGGAAAAACGCATATTTTTTCTTCAAAAGGTGAAAAAAGTTTTTTGCCTCAAAATTTAGAGCTGAATCAATACCTACCAGCGGAACTTTTTGGAGGCGATACGGTTGCAGAATCTGCACAAATTTTTGTTAATATTTTAGAAGGAAAGGCGACAAAGGCACAGCGCGAGGTGGTCTTGGCAAACGCTGCCTTTGCAATCCAATGTTTTGAGGAGGGGCAGGATTTTGCTGATAGCTTCCAAATTGCGGCGCAGGCTCTGGATAGCAAAAAGGCTTTTTCCCTTTTAAAAGCCCTTTTAGCGTTCAAACCCAAGGCTATCGCTTTTTCTTAGTTTTTTCTAACCTTTTCTAATTTTCAAATATAAAAAATAAAAATGTTACTTGAAATTGTAAAAAATCGATACAAGATAGTAGAAAAACAAAAAATGGAGCTACCACTTTCTGTCATAGAAAAAAGTGAGCATTTCAAAAGAGCCTGTTTTTCTTTATCTGAAAAAATAACAAAATCTGCACTTAATTTTCAAATTATTGCAGAATTTAAGCGCAAATCGCCCTCGAAGGGTTTGCTCAATGGAGAGGCGCAAATCTTGCCTACGGTCTTGGGCTATGAGGCGGCAGGGGCTTGCGGCGTTTCTATCCTCACTGAAAATCAATACTTTATGGGCAAATCGGAAGACATTGCGCAGGTGCGTGCAGCGTTGCAGTTGCCTATTTTGCGTAAAGATTTTATAGTGGAAAGCTACCAAATTTTTGAAAGCAAAGCCTTAGGCGCAGATGTGATTTTGCTAATAGCCGCTTGTTTGGATAAAAAAACAATTCAAGAATTTACAAATATTGCCCTTGATTTGGGTATGGAAGTGCTTTTAGAATTGCACCAGGAGCAGGAAATTGATAAAATTCCAACGCACAATCGCGATTCGGCGATTCTTTTGGGGGTGAATAATCGCAACTTGGAAACTATGCAGGTGAGCCTTCAAAATTCTTTTCATTTGGCAGAAACCTTACATAGAAAAGGCTTGCATCAGGATAAGATTTGGGTTTCGGAAAGCGGACTTTCCTCGCCTGCCGACCTTTCAGCTTTGAAACAAGTCGGTTTTGATGCCTTTTTGATGGGAGAGCGGTTTATGAAAGATAGCCTTCCTGCGAAGGCTTTACAGGATTTATTACAGGTTTAAAATTTTATTTTATGAAAAAGAAAAAGACAAAATTATTTACCAAAGTCTGCGGCTTGCGCCAAGCCGACAACATGGCGGAAATAGACAAGTTGGGGATTGATTTCATAGGTTTGATTTTTTATGAAAAATCGCCGCGCTATGTGCTTCTAAATCAAGAACTTGAAGCGGAATTTATCCCCACAAAGGCGCAAAAAGTAGGTGTTTTTGTCAATACTGACCCGACAGAAATTCTTGCGCTATGCAAGCAGTTTCAAATTCCGATTGTGCAGCTACATGGGCAGGAGAGTGTCGCCGAAGTGCGCTTTTTAAGGCAACAGGGCTTGCGTGTATGGAAAGCCTTTGGCGTTTCGACGCAAATAGATGGCGATTTGATAAAAAAAATGAAAGATTATGTTTCGCTTTGTGAATACTTTATCTTAGATACGCAAACGGCACAATTTGGCGGTTCGGGGCGTAGCTTTGATTGGGAAAGTTTGCAAAATTATACGCTGCCACAGCCTTTTTTTCTAAGTGGAGGAATCAGTTTGCAAGATGCAGAAAGACTACAAAGCCTTGACCATCAGGCACTTATTGGAATAGACCTCAATAGTCGCTTTGAAAAGCAGGCAGGTATAAAAGATGTCAATTTGGTGGCTAAGTTTTTAAAGCAATTATATCCAAACTAATAGACCCTCAATTTTAAATTTTTTACCAACATGACAACCCAAACTCTACCCAATCAGACCTCGACAGACCCAACTTTGGCGGTTAGTGAAAGCCCTAAATCGGGTTTTTACGGCACTTTTGGCGGTGCTTTTATTCCCGAAATGCTCTACCCTAATGTAGAAAATTTGAGCAAGACGTATTTGCAAATTATCCAAAGTCCAGACTTTGAGGCGGCATATCAGGCACTTTTAGCCGATTACGTGGGACGACCTACGCCGCTTTATTTTTCGGAAAAACTCTCGGCAGCGTATCGCGCCCAAATTTTCCTCAAACGCGAAGACCTCAATCATACGGGAGCGCACAAAATCAATAACGCCATTGGGCAGGTGCTTTTGGCGGAGCGGCTGGGCAAAAAGCGCATCATAGCCGAAACGGGCGCAGGGCAGCATGGCGTGGCAACGGCAACGGCTTGTGCCTTACGCGGTATCGAGTGCGTCGTTTATATGGGAAAAATAGATGTAGCACGTCAGTCGCCCAATGTGCAGCGCATGCGCATGTTGGGTGCGAAGGTAGTGGCAGTAGAAAGTGGCAGCCAAACGCTCAAAGATGCAACCAACGAGGCAATTCGCGACTGGATAAGCAACCCGACAGATACGCATTATGTAATCGGTTCGGTGGTAGGACCGCACCCCTTTCCTGATTTAGTGGCGCGTTTTCAAGCCATTATTAGCCAAGAAATAAGGGTACAACTGCAAAAACAAGCAGGAACGGCTCTTCCGAATTACGTCGTGGCGTGCATTGGCGGCGGAAGCAATGCAGCAGGGGCGTTTTATCATTTCATAAAAGAACCAAAAGTGCAATTAGTAGGTGTAGAGGCGGCAGGTTTGGGCATAGAGTCGGGCAAAACGGCGGCAAGCCTTGCCAAAGGGACGCTTGGAATTATCCATGGCTGCAAGACAAAATTGATGCAAACCAAAGGGGGGCAAATCATAGAGCCGCACTCTATTTCGGCAGGTTTGGATTATCCGGGGATTGGTCCTTTGCATGCCCATTTGTTTGAAAGTGGCAGAGGGCGTTTTCTAAGCGTAACTGACGAGGAAGCCCTACAAGCAGGTTTGCACCTGACGCGCAGCGAGGGCATTTTGCCTGCCTTAGAGTCGGCGCATGCGTTGGCTGCCCTTTCAAAATTAGAACTAAAAAGAGAAGATATTGTCGTGGTCAATCTTTCGGGGCGAGGGGATAAAGATTTGAATACTTATTTAGAAAATTTGTAATTTTTTTAGCAGTTTTAATAAAATTAGGGACAAGGTACTGCCTTGTCCCTACATTTGAATCTTCGCCGTTGTTTGTGTCCCACAAATGACTTGCCGTTGTTTGTGTCGCACAAACGACTTGCCGTTGTTTGTGTCGCACAAACGACCATTTTTTTCTAATACGCGAAAAAATTGTATTTTTGTGTTCCTCGCCGTCGTTTGTGTTCTTACAGACGACCAATTCGCCTTTTCTTTTTTCCCAAAAATCGCCATTTTAGACATGAAGCCGAACCTGCGTTTTATCTTTTTTTTAGCGGCAAATGCGTATAAAAGCGGATTGCTGACGCTCTGTCTATGTTTCCTTTTTTTGCCACTTGCAGCACAGGAATATGATGAGAGCGATTTGAGTGAAATGCTAAAACGCGAAAAGCCTTATCAATTTATGTATCGTTTTGTGTCGCAAGATTTGCAAGAACCCATAGAGGGGGCAAGTGTCAAGATTGTAGAAAAAGAAAGCAAAGCCCCCTCGATGACCGTTACAGGGAAAGAAGGCGGCGTTTTTATTCGTCTGCCTGCTGAAAAGACTTTTTCTTTGCGTGTTTCGCACCCTGCTTATTTTACAGAAATGCTTGACTTTGATACTAAAAATGGAAAGAGTTTAGAATTAGTAGAAACGATTGCTTTGGAGCGCATTGTCTTGGGAGCGACGCGAAAAGTAGAACATTTTTATTTTTATCCCAACGATACGCTGATTCCTACCGAATGTCTGCCCCACTTAGAGCGTCTTTATCGTCTTTTGCGCTACAATCCTGAATTGCGCTTGGAGATTGCCTGCCACACCGATTCGCGTGGTGATGATGCTTACAATTTAGAACTAACTCAAAAACGGGCGGAGGCGATTGTGTTGCACTTGCAAAGTAAGGGCATTGCAGGGGAAAGATTAGTGGCTAAGGGCTATGGCGAAACCCGCCTTGTCAATCAGTGCGCCAACGACATCAAATGCACCATGCGCGAGCATGAGCAGAATAGGCGCGTAGAATATACCATTATCGGAATTTGATTTTTAATATAAAATAACAAAAAATACGCATAGCCTTAAAAGCTATGCGTATGGATACCCAAAAAACGATAAAATTACATATTTTTGATAATTTCCTGCCCAAATCCTGAACAAGAAACCAGCGTTGCGCCTTCCATCAGACGCTCGAAATCGTAAGTAACTCTTTTAGAGGCAATCGCCCCTTCTAAGCCTTTTGTGATAAGGTCGGCGGCTTCCTGCCAGCCCATATACTCAAACATCATCACACCTGAAAGAATGACAGAGGAAGGATTGACTTTATCCAGACCTGCATATTTGGGCGCAGTGCCATGGGTGGCTTCAAAGATAGCCGAGCCATTGACGTAGTTGATGTTGGCACCAGGGGCAATTCCGATACCGCCCACGATGGCAGCTAAGGCATCAGAGATGTAGTCGCCGTTTAGGTTGAGCGTTGCCACTACGGAATAGTCGGCAGGGCGGAGCAAAATTTGCTGCAAAAAGGCATCAGCGATAGAATCCTTTACCAAAAGTTTGCCTGCTTGTAGGGCTGCTTTTTGGGCGGCATTGGCGGCATCTTCGCCTTTTTCGGCTTTGATTTTGTCGTATTCTACCCAAGTAAAGACCTTATCACCAAATTCGCGTTCGGCAAGTTCGTAGCCCCATTTTTTGAAGCCGCCCGAAGTGTATTTCATGATGTTGCCTTTGTGTACGATAGTTACAGAGGGCTTTTTGTGAATCAGAGCGTACTCTATGGCTGCGCGTACCAAGCGTTCTGTTCCTTCAATAGAAACGGGTTTGATACCGATAGCAGAGGTTTCGGGAAAGCGGATTTTGTTTTTCACGCCCAAATCGTCCTGTATAAACTTGATGATTTTTTTCGCGCCTTCGCTTTGGGCTTCCCACTCGATACCCGCATAGATGTCTTCGGTATTTTCGCGAAAAATGACCATATCGGTTAGTTCAGGCTGCTTGACAGGAGAAGGAACACCCTCGAAATAGCGCACAGGGCGCACACAAGCATATAGGTCTAATTCCTGACGCAAGGCAACATTGAGAGAGCGAATCCCACCGCCGACAGGGGTAGTAAGGGGGCCTTTGATGCCCACTAAGTATTCTTTAAAAATGTCTAAGGTTTCTTGTGGTAGCCACGAACCGACAGTATTGAAGGCTTTTTCGCCTGCCAACACTTCCTTCCATTCGATTTTACGGCTGCCGCCATACGCCTTTTCTACGGCTGCTTCAAAGACGGCTTGTGAGGCTTTCCAGATGTCTGCCCCTGTGCCATCGCCCTCGATAAAGGGAATGATGGGGTTGTTGGGAACGTTTAGTTTTCCGTTCTGAATTGTTATTTTTGCTCCTGCCATTTTTCTGTTCTGTCTGATAGATGAAGATAAAATTTTCAACGCGCAAAGGTATAAACTTTTGTAGGCAAAAGAAAAGCGGAAATGCAAGAAAAGCGGCTCTTTTTTAGAAAGTTCGTTAAAATGGAATAGCTTTTCGATAAAATTTCTATCCAAAAGTGCAAAAGCAGGCTTTTTGTCTAAAAAAGGAGCGCGAAACCTATCCGAAGTAGCTTTTTTGCAGGATAAGCCGCCCCGACTTAGGAAAATTGCCAAATAAAACCTAACTTTGAAACCTAAACCCTATTTTTATTTTCTGTTTGATTTTCTTTTCTGTTTAGGCTACCCATCTTCTATGAGTTTTGAAAAAAACACCTATCGCGGCAATGAGCCTTTGCGTCCCAATCATAGCACCTCAACGGCTTCACAAACGTCGCCCACACGCTTTGCGTTCTTGGCTGCCTTGCAAGACCGCCGTTTGCGCTTGCTCTTGGGCTTGGGTCTGATTGCTTTTTCGCTCTTTTTGCTCCTCTCCTTTGTGTCTTTCTTTTGGACGGGAAAAGCCGACCAAAGCATAGCCGAAAACTTTTTTAGCACCCTGCCCACCGAGGCAGGCAGAGAAGCCGAAAATTGGGTAGGGCTGACAGGTGCGTTGCTTGCCCATCTCTTTATTTATTCGCTCTTTGGGGTAGGTTCGCTGCTCATTTTGCCGTCGCTGCTTTTTTATGCAGGTTGGATTTTTGCTTTCGGATACCAATGGCGCAAGTTTCGTATCATTAGCATACCCTCACTTTTTTTGCTTATTTGGGGTAGTATTTTATTAGGATATGGGGTCTATCTTTTTGATAGTCAGCCACAATGGGCATTTTTCTGTGGCAGTTTTGGCTATCATGTGGCAGCCCTTTTGAGCGATATGATAGGCGTAGGCACGCCTTTATTGCTTATTTTTTCGGCAGCCCTTTTTGGTTTCTTCTACAAAGAAGAATGGAATAGCCTTTGGCAAGATTCCCAACAAAATTTCCAAACCCTGCGCAATTTGGGAAGCCGCAAGACCGAACAAGCGCGAAAAAATCCTGCCTTTGACCAAGACGACCTCCCTTTCGAAACCCAAAAGACGCGAGCCACAGCAGAAAAAAACAACACCGATTTACAAGAACAGGATAGTACCCAAAATCCGAAGAAGGAAAGAAGCCCTGCAAATCCTGATAAAAAGGCTGCTCTTTTTACTCAAAATCCGCTATTGGGTCAGAATGAAAAGCCACAAAAGGCACAAGACGACAACAAGAATCCTATAAAATCGCTTGACAATCAGCAGGGCAATCCGAAAAATAAAACAGAAAGTAAGTCAGAAAATAAAACAGAAAACAAATCTAACCCCAAAAAAGACACCACCACACGCCCCATTTCTACGCCCGAAAATACACAAAAGACGGTAGATAATGTTGAGAAAGCAGGTCAGAAAAAGCCAGAAAAGCCCTTAGAGGAAGATTTTGTAGGCAAAAAAATAGGCTTTCAATCCAAAGAAACTACCCCAAAAGATTTGCCCAAAACGGAAAAAGGAAAGGGCTGGCTTAGTGGTATTTTCAACCCCAAAAAGGACGAAGAGCGCGAAAAAGAACCCACTTTCGAGCAGCAATTAGAAGCCCAAATCAAGGAGGCACAGGAAGAGCCAACTCAAAATCCGACCGCTAATATTGTCAGGGAGGCAAACGAAAAAGTCAATGCCCAAAGTGCGCCCGCCGAATTTACCCTCAAAAACAGACCAAAAGAGGATTTTCCTACCCAAGACGATGAGGCAGAATCCGCCACCGACGAGGAAGCCGCCGCTTCGCTTTTGGTGCAGCAAAAGCCTCAAATAGAGGAGAAAAACACAAAGAAACAGCCCGAAGTGCCTGTTTTTTATCGCGACCCACGCGGCATTTTGAAGGACTACCAACTCCCGCCTACTACCATTTTGGAAACACATGGCGCAAAGCAAGTGCCGATAGATAGGGAAGATTTGGAAAACGTCAAGAATAGGATTGTTCAGACGTTGGAAAACTTCAAAATTCGCATCAAAAAAATAACGGCAGAGGTAGGGCCTACTGTTACGCTCTACGAAATTGTACCTGCCGAAGGGGTCAAGATTTCCCAAATTCGCAACTTGGGCGACGATATTGCCCTTAATCTTTCCGCTTTGGGGATTCGCATTATCGCCCCTATGCCGGGCAAAGGCACTATCGGCATAGAAGTACCGAATAAAAACCGCGAAATTGTCCCTTTTAGGGCGTTAGTAGAAACGCCAGCTTTCCAACACACCAAAAAAGAACTACCCCTACTTTTGGGTAAAACTATCTCCAATGAGGTCTTTGTAGCCGACCTAACCAAGATGCCGCACCTGCTTATTGGCGGCGCAACGGGGCAAGGAAAATCGGTAGGTATCAATGTCATTTTGGCATCTTTGCTCTACAAACGCCACCCCGACGAAATAAAATTCGTCATGATAGACCCTAAAAAGGTAGAGTTTTCGCTTTTTTCAAAGTTAGAGAAACATTATTTGGCGCACTTGCCCAATACCGACCCTATCGTTACCGACCCTGCTATGGCGGTCAAGACCTTAGAAGCACTTTGCAAAGAAATGGACTTGCGCTACGATTTACTTCGCGATGCCGATTGTAGGAATGTACGCGAGTACAATGCTAAATTTTTGGCAGGGCTTTTAGAAGAAGACCAGCATCATCGCTTCCTTCCTTATATCGTTTTGGTTATTGATGAGCTTGCCGATTTGATGATTATTGCAGGAAAAGCCGCCGAAAAACCCATTGCGCGTTTGGCACAGATGGCGCGTGCCATAGGGATTCACTTAGTTGTCGCGACCCAACGCCCTTCGGTTAATGTCGTAACAGGGATTATCAAGGCAAACTTCCCTGCGCGTATGGCTTTCCGCGTAACTTCCAAAATAGATTCGCGCATCATCTTAGATGCCAGCGGTGCAGAGCAACTTATCGGACAAGGCGATATGCTGCTTTCCAATGGTTCAGACATTTTACGACTACAATGTGCCTTTTTAGACACCCCCGAAGTAGAAAGCGTCTGTAAATATATCGCCGAACAGCAGGGCTTCCCTGCCGCCTATCCCCTGCCAGAGGACGAACCCGAAGAGGAGGAAATGGAAGAGGGTGAAAATGATGTGTTTTAGCTTGTATGCTGATTTAGATATTCAATTTATTTCGTATCGCAAAGGGCAGACCTGCGCGATACGAAATTTTTGTTTTTCTAAGCGATAGACTTTACACTACTTAGGGCTTGATTTTTAGGAAAAATGCCAAAGTTCCTTTTAGTAGGTTGTGCGCTCTATTTTCAAACACTGTTTGAATGGCATTTAAACCCCAAGGGCGGCTCTTAGCTTTCTGTGCCAAGTCAGATTTTTATTGAAGTTAGGATAAATCTCCTCTTCAAAAAGCGTTTGCACGTCTTGTTTGATGTCCGTTTCTAAGGTTTGGATAATTTCCTCATACTCGGTTTTGAGGTCGCCTTTTTCTGCACTGCTTTTTATATCAGCTACCCAAAGGGGGTGAAGGGTAAAGCCGAAGTTAAATTCGGGGTGACTAAGAATACAAATCGCACCTTTTTTCAGGTTGCGGGCATCAAAGAGCCAAACTTCGCGCAAATAATTTAGCCCTTCGCCTTCTTCTTCTATGCCATTTATCATGGTGGTAAAGAGATAGCCATCTGTGCTGGGGTCGTTTTCGGGGTCTGGACTTTCTCTTTTTCGTGGCACAAATTGTATCGCGCCTAAGGTGTAGTTGGGCGGAAATTGGTAGTAGTCCTCGATTTCCATGCGCTCGGTATTAAGGCGTGCGATTTGCAACGGAATCCCCTTTTCGCTATAAGCCTTGACCTTTTCAGCCTCTACAATACGATTGGGATAGTCTTTATAGAGTTGGTAGATGAAGTGGGTAAGGCGGCGTTGTTCGAGTGCGCCAAATTGCCAATAGATATTTTTAATTTCCTCAACGGTTTTGTGTGGAGAAATAAAGTCGCGAAAGGTATAAAAGCCTGCTAACCAAGTGTGCGCTCCCAAATCTTGGGGCGGCTCTTCGCCCTCGAAGGGGGGTTCGGTGGCTTCGAGTGCCTCCAAATTGCCCGTTTTATGGATAAGGGTTTGCGATTTAATGGTCGCCGTTTCGCCGTCGATGACTATTTTTCCTACCCTACCTACGTCCATCGAGCCTACACAGAGAATACCCTCTGTCCCTGCTTCTATTGGGCTTTCGGGAAATAGTTTGTCGTAATAACGCACCCATTCAGCCAAACAAGCGGCGGCATTGGAGGCAGTATAAAGTGTGATGAGATTTTGGTCGTTGTTGTAATTGGCGGTAAAGTGTATAAATTCAGGCTCTAAGGTGATTTTTTTCGCCACAACGGTCTGATTTTCCGCTACCAAATCGCTTCTCTTGATAAGATAAAGGGGGGTATTTGCCATCTGCGGTTTGGTCGTGAGTTGGCGTAGGAAGGCGTTTATTTTTTCGTTGTTGGGAAAAGGGTTGTTCATCAAAACATCTAAGGAGAGTTTGAAGGCGGCATCTATCAAAATGATGTAGTCTTGGCTCAAACTTGTTTGGTGCATGCACTGCCAGATGGTGATATTTTCGCCTTTTTCATCTACGATACGCCAGCGTTGGTGGCGGTTGCGGTCGGTAAAGCGCAATAGGTAGAGCGAATCTTGTAGAGTGGTCTTCTTTTTAAAAAGGCGCATCATTTTTTCGAGCCACCAGTGGAGTAGGCTTTTTCGGTTTCGTTGCGCAATTTTCTTTTCTACTCTTTTAAAGAAGCGTTCAAAATTGGGCTTGGCAGTGTTTTCGCCTTCGGCTTCCATTTCTGCAATCGCCTCCTCTATGAGTTTTTCTACTAAGTCGGGATTGCGGCGTAGTAGCAGTAGCACCCCTGAAGCCTCCAAAAGTGTCTTGACGGCTTTGGTATAATTGACGGTAAAAAATTCCTGTGTCTTGGGGTCGAAAGTTGGGTGTGCAGTGCCTTGTATCAGTTTGAAGACCCATGGCACGATAGGCGGAGTGGCGGCTACATAGTCTTTGAGTTTGCCCAAAGGCTGTGTTACCTGCAAAGTTTGGGCATCAAATTCATAGGCACGCCCTAAATCGGCGGTAGCGAATAGGCGCACATAGTCGTCATTTTTAAACTTGACGGGAATAACGGCAGTGCCAATTTGCTCGGCAGCACCTAAGGCAAAGGATAGGCGTGCAATGCCCATATTGCGAAAACCAAAAAGTTTGTGTAGGCGCGTGCCGTACTTGGTCGCCTCGTCTGCATAGTAGGAGGGGGGCTTCAATAAATTCGATTGCAGGCTAATTTTGCCCACTTCATTGAGGTCGAATTTGAAAATATAGCCTGCGCCCCCTAAAATAGGGGAACTGTACTCCTGATTAGGGCTGCCGTCGGGGTGTGTCTTGGGGTAGGGCAGGGCAGAATTGACCGTACCGTTGGGCGTATTGATAAAGACATAGCCATATAAATCGTCGGGTAGTGCGCCCGATTTGACCTCTAAGGTCAGTTGAAGGCTCTCGCGTGTGGAAGAAACCAAAGGGCGTTTGGGGTAAGCATCTGTCTTATGGATAGGTGTTGTGTGTATTTGGTTCATTTTTGTAGGATAGCTAAAAATAAGAAAGTCGTAGGAAAGTGCAAGCAAAATAAAAGTCAGACGCTAAGATATTGTTTTTACTGCAATTTTTAGCAGTCTGTTCTATCTTTTTTACGAAAAATAAAACAACCCTAACAAGGAGAGGCAGTAAGTCATACTTGCGAAGCTGAAGCTTCGCGCTACTATGATAGCAGTAATGTTAAATTCTAAAAATTAGGTTCGAATGTAGGGACAAGGCATTGCCTTGTCCGAAGTGCGATTGAAATAAAAAAGGGGCTTGGGTTAGGTTTCCCCGCTCTTGGTAGAGTACAAAGACGCAACAAAGGCGAAGAAATGAGTCTTTAACCTTTTGTTTCAGTTAATTTTAAAATTTGTTCTAAATTTTTTATTTTATCTTCAAGTAATACTATTTTTTCTTTTAAAAATATATTTTCGCTTTCTATTCTTTGATATTCTTTGGGAAAATTTTGGTGAATGGTATAGTGAAATCCTGAATTTCCACCTGTTTGTGTGCCTATGTAATAGGTGTTTTTTTCACCCAAACTTAATAGCTCAAAGATATTGCTATCTAAAACTTCTGCTATTTGTTCCAAACGCTTGATGCTCAAATTTGGCGTTTTGTCTTGCTCTATTTTGGCGTAGCCATTTGTAGTCATTTCGAGTAAGTCTGCCATCACTTCTTGTGAGTAGCCTTTTCTTACCCTTAACTCCTTGATTTTTTGTCCTATGGTCAAATCTTTTTCGGTATTCATCTTGAAAGTTGGTAAAAAAGTGAATAGTAGTTTGTAAGAACCAACAGCAAATATAGATAATTTTGCAATGTTAAACAAGGAAAAAAAAATTGTTTAAATGCGGAAGCCGAAAAGCAAGAGAGTAGGCAGTCAAAAAACAATCCTTCTTACCATGAACAAAAATTATCTTCTAACTCTTATTGGCTCTTTGGTATTTATGTTCCTTTTCACTTCTGCGACAGCTCCATCTATTAAAAAAGAGGAGAAAAACAGTAAAGATTTCGTTAGAAAAGTTGAAACTCCTCTTAATCTTGTTGTCGAAGATAAATCTTCTGCAAAATCTTTAAATAATAAAGAATTAAAGAAAATAGCAGAAAATGTTAAGGGAGAAAAACTTACTTTTAAAGAAAAAGTTGCATTAAAAGTTTTTGGAAAAAAAATACAAACTATCTCTAAGCATGACAAAAAAACCGCAAATAAGGGTGAAAAGTCGCAAACAGTTGCTCTTATCCTCGCTGTTTTTTTGGGAGGTCTGGGAATACACCGTTTTTACTTGGGCTACACTTGGCAAGGAATTGTACAACTATTAACTGGTGGTGGTTGTGGCATTTGGGCTATCATAGATATAGTTCGTATTGTTATGGGAACATTGAAGCCTAATGGCAAGCCTTACGATAAAACGTTTGATATTTAATATTTTTTTTACAAAAAGAGTTTATTATTTTTAATAAACTCTTTTTAAATAAAAATAAAATGTATTGGTCTCTTATAAAACTTACTTGCAGGGTTATTATTTCTATTGTGCTGTTACTTTTGCCAATAGATTTTTTTGATACAGGCGATTCCATTTGCCTTTCAGTTGTCTTTTTTGACACGGAATGTTATGCTTGTGGCATGACAAGTGCTTTCATGCATTTTTTAAATGGAGATTTTGAATCTGCGTTCGCCTATAATATGCTGATTTTTATCGTCTTTCCACTGATAGCTATGCTTTGGATTGTGGAGGCGTATAAAGAAATCAAAGTAATACGAAAAAATATTTACAAATAAATATGAAATTAATGAAAAAAAAGTTTATATTTCTTTTTTCTATTTTTTTGCTTTTAATAGCCTTTAACGTGGAGGCTCAAAGAAAAGGTGAGAAAAAAAAACCAGAGTACACACGCAGTAATGCACGTTTCAATTTTTTTCCACTGTTCATGGGGCGTTTATCCGCAAATTACGAGTATCAAAGCAATAAAAACAGTCTTAACGCCAATGGAAATTGGGGCTTTGCTGGAAGATGGCGTGGTTTTTTAGTTGCTTCAAATTATAGGCGTTATTTTCACCCTAAACGAACTTCTTTTTTTCTTGGATTAACTGCAAACTTTTCGGACTATTATGAAACCATAGAGTTTTTAGATGAACAAGAGCAAAAGCAAGACACTAAACTACGCGGTCAGGCTCTCCTTATAGCACCCAATTTGGGGTTACGAATTAGAATTTTAAGACTTATTAATATTACGGGGCGTTTTGGTTACTCTAATCCTTTTATTCTTCGCTACACAGCAGGAAAAATTGAAGTGCCAAACTTTGATTTAGATGGGTATAAACGTGATTTTCGTATTCGCTCTGCTTTTGACGGCGAACTTTCTTTGGGTATTCATTTCTGATAAATTACCTTTTAGTTGTCGCAGCCACTGTATAGTTTAGTAGAAAAATAGAAAAAGCTAACTACTTAGTAGTTAGCTTTTTTAGTTTTAATTTAAAATTTTTAGTATTTAATAATTTTTTCGCTTTTAAAACCCTAAAAGATATTGTAACCTAATCCCATAGAGGCGTGTGGTGGTTCTGCCTGCAATGGTATAAACGCCTAAGGCAATAGGCGAGGTGTTGTTGATAGAAAAGACGATACCGCCATGCAGATACACGCCCTGCACCGTTTCATTGACTTTGAGTACGCCCCATTGGTCTTGCACGCGAAAACGCGTGTTATTCAGTCCATAGCCTGCTCCTAAGTAGCCGCCAATAAAACCCTCACTGCGCTTGGTCGCTCCTAAGCCAAAATTAAAAGTTGGTACAAGTGCCACTTCATAGCCTGTTTCGAGGTAGTTTCTGCCGAAATTGTCGCTATAAAAACCAATGCCAAAGCCGATAGGCGCGTTGAGCGAAAGTGATAAATAATCACCCCCTTCTAAAAGTTGAAGGCGCGGCTGATAGGTGAGCATCGAAATCGTATTCGAGGTATTGGGGTAGGTAGCAATGGTATAAGTAATGCCCAATTGGTGCATCAGTTGTAAAGGGCTTTCCGATTTTGACTTTTTAGATAAAGAGCTTTTGGTTTCAAAGTTGGTTTCTTCCTGCGCCAAAAGTGCGTAATTTTGTAGGCATAAAAAAATAACGCAAAGGCTTAGGAGGCGAAAAAAGTGCGGTGCAGCCGTCATTTTCATAGTCGTTTTTGTCTTTGTGTTCATAGTACGGAACGGGGAATAAAGATGATTTTTTCCTTTCCTACCTACCTCTAAGTAGGGCTTTTTTGGGGTAGGAAAGGCTTATTTTTACCCAAAATACGCAAAAAATGAGATTTTGTGGCAGCAGGGCGAAATTTTTTATCTTTTTTAGCTACTAATAGGGGGCTTACTCGAAATACAGCTTCTATCAAGATAGGTATTCCAACTCAAAACCTTTCCAAGTTTCACTTCATTTATGCTACTGATGAAAAAAATCTCTGCCTTCGCCCTTTCGCTGTTCTTGTTTTGCGCCTATGCAATGCAACTTTCGGCGCAGATAGACCGCAGCAAAGCACCGCTTCCCAAGCCTGCTCCCACGATTGAATTGGGCAAATACGAATCTTTCACCTTAGAGAACGGCTTGAAAGTCTTTGTGGTAGAAAATCACAAATTGCCGCAAGTATCTTTCTATCTTTCCTTCGATATGCCCACTTTTGCAGAAGGCGATAAAGTAGGGGCTACCGACCTTATGGGTGCTTTGCTTCGTGCAGGCACAAGCAATCGCAGCAAAGACCAACTCGACGAAGAGATTGACTTTATCGGTGCTTCTCTCAATGCAGGCGCAGATGCCGTCTTTGGAGGCGCACTTACCAAAAATGCCGACAAACTGATGGAACTCATGGCTGATGTTGTCTTGAATCCTACCTTTCCCGAAGAGGAATTGGAAAAGGAAAAAAGCAAGACCCTTTCAGGCTTGCAAGCCACTGCCACAAATGCAGAGGCAATTATGGGCAACGTCAAAAAAGTAGTCAATTATGGCACAGCGCACCCTTACGGCGAGGTCATGACCGAAGAACACGTTAAAAATATTTCGGCTGCCGATTTGAAAAAATTGCACCAAACCTATTTCAAACCCAATATTGCACACTTAGCCATTGTGGGCGATATCGATTTGAAAACGGCAAAAGCCTTAGTAGAAAAATATTTGAAGGGTTGGCAAAAAGGCGAAGTAGCGCGTCCTACTTTTCAGACCCCCAAACGCCCCGAAAATACACGTGTCGTAGTAGCAGATAAGGCGGGCGCAGTGCAGACGGTACTTTCTATTTCCTATCCGATAGAATATAGCCTCAAAAGCGACGACTATTTTGCTGCCATTCTGATGGCTGAAATCTTGGGCGGCAGCGGTTTTGGTGGTAGAATGATGCAAAATCTTAGAGAAACCAAAGCCTACACCTATGGTGCGTATAATAGCCTTGCTTCCGACCGTCTGATAGGCTCTTATTCGGCAGGCGCAAGCGTCAGAAATGAAGTTACCGATAGTGCCGTAGTAGAATTTTTGCATGAAATGGAAAAAATTGTCAAAGATGGCATTTCAGAAGATGAACTAAATCGTGTCAAAAGCACACGTTCAGGTGCTTTCGCTCGTTCTTTGGAAAGCCCTTTTACGGTTGCTTTGCAGGCAATTAACACCGAAAAATACGGCTTGCCTAAGGATTTTTATATCAATTATTTGAAAAATCTAAACGCCGTAACAGTAGAGCAGGCAAATGCCGCTGCCAAAAAATATATCCTACCCAAAAATGCCAATATCTTTGCCGTAGGAAAAGCCTCTCTTTTAAAAGAAAAATTGGCGCGTTTTGGCGAAATACTCGAATATGATGCTTTCGGAAAACCCGTAGTGGCAGCCGATATGAGCGCAGCAGGCGACATGACGGCAGAGGGCGTTATCGAAAAATACATCAAGGCGATTGGTGGCAGAGAAAAATTAGAGAGCATCGAATCGCGCACGATGGAAATGAACGCCAAAATTCAGGGAATGGATATGGCAATGAAGATGATTACGACAAAAGACGGCAAGTCTTTTTCAAGCCAGAGCGTCATGGGCATGCAAATGAAGCAGGTCTATAACGGCACAAAAGCCTTAGTAGATACCCCACAAGGCAAACAAATCATCGAAGACGAAACCGAATTGGCGAAAATGAAAGAAAGTTCAGTGCTTTTCCCACAACTTTATTACGCAAAAAATGGTACAAAACTCACCCTCAAAGGCGTAACCAAAGTGGAAGGACAAGACGCTTACGAGGTAGAGGTCAAGACCCCCGCAGGTTCGGAAGGCGTAGAATATTATAGCACCGAAACAGGGCTGCTGATTCAGTCCGTAGATGCCGACAAAGGCACTGTCTTTTCCGACTACAAAGAAGTGGAAGGCGTAAAAATCCCGCACAAGGCGCGTATGGGTACGCAAATGGGCATGATGGAGGCGACTATCACCAAAATCAAGTTCAATGAAAAGGTCGATGCCAAAATCTTCAACATCAAGTAAAAGTCAATAGAATTTTGAATTTGTAGCACGAAGTTTTAGCTTCGTTAGCCGCAAGTTGGTATTTTGAAAAAGGGGACTGTCCAGCATCTGGGTAGTCCCTTTTTTAGTCTAAAATGTGGCTCTAAAATAGAAGTCTAAAATGCGATTTTGCGCCAAAACCTAAACCTTGTCATTTTTTGGTAGGATAGAAAGGCGTTATCTTTGTCTTATTTTCACACCCTAAATGCGTTAGAACATGGCACTTTATATTACAGATGCGTGTATCAACTGTGGAGCTTGTTTGGCAGAATGTCCCAATCATGCCATTTATGAGCCTGCCCAATCGTGGAACTTTGCCGAGGGGACGGCTTTGGCAGAGGTGGAAACCGAAACGGGTGAAAGCCTTGATGCCCAAACTTTGCAAGAGCCACTTTCCGACTTCATTTATTATATCGTACCCTACAAATGCACCGAGTGTCAGGGTTTTGAAGAAGAGCCGCAGTGCCAAGCGGTCTGCCCTGTGGAGTGCTGCCTGCCTGATGCCAACTTCATAGAAAGCAAAGCGGAATTGCTCACCAAAAAGGAATGGCTGCATGCGGTTTAGTGTGTAGCCTTTTTGTAGGATAGGACAAAAAAGAGAGGCTTAAAAAGATTTAAAAAAGCTATTCAAAAGGCAAAAACCACTCAAAAAGCCCTCAAAAAGCACCCTTCACTTGATTTTTGTAAATCTTTATCCTTTCTTTTGCGTTAAAAGGGAAGCGCAACTACTTGCTCTACCTATCCCCTCTATCATAGTCGGAGTTGGTCGAAGACATGAATCAAATAAACTTCTCAAATCCTATCACGCATTTTTTTACTACTTCCTTCTCGTGGTCTTTTTTTCTACCTCAAAAGGCTTTCACTTTTCCGACGAAAAAGAAGCATCTTTTGAGGCTTTTCCTTTTGGTGAGTCTGATGTGCCTCTTTTGGGTGGGAAGTCTTGCCGCCGCAGGCGACATCACAGGCGATGAATTGGTGCGCCTTATCGGAAAATCGGAAAACGCGCCCGAAGTGCAGCGTTTTCTCAAAAGTTTGGGAGAGCAGAACCGCAAAGAGGTGGGAAATACCTACGTGTATCCTGAGAAAGGGATTCGCATTGTCTTTTCGCCTACGCGCCGTATTGCAGTTATCAATATCTATACAACTTATTTTTTCGGACGCACTACCAACTTTCAGACCTATCGCGGCAGCCTGCCCTATAAATTAAGTTTTAAAAAAACACGCGAAACCGTCATCACAACGCTGGGGAAACCGCACAAAACGGTTGCTACCTATTTTCATTATTTCGAAAAGATGCCCGTAGAAATGATACTTTCATTTCATAGCGAAAGTATTAAATCGCCCCTAACAGGGCTGACCCTTAAATTTAAAGAATGTACGCAAGGGGATTGCGTCAATGGTTGGGGCGTGTGGCAAAATCTGGACGGCGACAAATATGAAGGCGAGTGGAAAGAGGGCAAATATCATGGCGAGGGTACGCTTTATGTGGCATCAAAGAAAATAAAACAAGAGGGCGTTTGGGAAGCGGGAGTCTTCAAGGGCAAAAATTATTTTAGCTCTCAACATCTCTACAACCTTTTGGGCAAGCACCAAGAGAGCGAAGAAGTGGCGCAAATTGCAGAGGATAGCAAGGGCAAGTATGAAAAAAATAAATTGGCTTACGATTATGCGCAATATCTTTTTGCGAGCAAAAATTTCAGACTTTTTTTCAATGACTACGGCTATCTCTACAAAATAGAACTAACAAAGGGCGGATTTCAAAAATTCAAACACCCTATTTTGGATAAAATAGACGGCAATACGGTAGATGAGCATTTTATTTATCACCTTTTGGGGTCGCCACAAAGAGAGGCGCAGCACCCCATTGGAAAGTCGTGGTACTACAAAGATGGCAAATATGATATACGCTTCAATTTCGATAAGTACAATCACCTCGAAGGGGTTGAGATTTTTTTAGAAAATGATGCCACTGTGCTTGCCGAAAATAAAATAGAAGGTGAGTGTAAAAAAGGCGATTGCGAAAATGGCTATGGCGAGTTTGTTTCGGTGGCGGGCAGGTATTTGGGTAGCTTCAAAGATGGAAAATTCGAGGGCAAGGGCGTGATGCACTATGCCAGCGGCGGTAAGTACCAAGGAGAATTTAAAGCCAACCTTCGCTATGGGAAAGGCACTTATATCTGGTCGGATAAGAGCCGATACGTGGGCGAGTGGAAAGACAACCAACGCGAGGGGTTTGGCAGAATGGAATACGCCAACAAAAGCCGATACGAAGGCGATTGGAAAGAAAATGAACGCGACGGCAAAGGCACGATGTACTATCCCAATGGCGATAGGTATTCGGGTACTTGGCTACACAATGAGGCGTCAGGAAAGGGCGTTATGCACCGCGCTTCGGGAAAAATAGAAGCAGGAACGTGGCAAAATGGCAAAAAAGTAAATTGATTTTTAGGCACAAAAAAAGCCCTAAGGGTTCTCAAAACCGTTAGGGCGTTGTTATTTAAAAAAGAGGTGTTACAAAGGTTATTTTTTCACCTGACGCTTCCAAGTGTCTTCTCTGCCAAAGAGAGAAACGCCGATATAGCCTTTGCCCATCAAGATATTTTTGTTTTTTCTATCCATCGTGATTTTGAAGCTATAATCGCTGCCGTTGGTAGGGTCGTAGATGTTGCCATTGTCCCACTCCAAGTTTTTCTCATCACCGACAAATTCCAAATCGCGCATATTGACCATGCCTTTCATCGGGCGGCTTTTGAGTTTGTCGTCAGGATTGTTCACGTCTTTGCGTGGATTGCCGTTGGCATCATTGGGTTCTTTGAGCCAAATGATTTTGCCGTAATATTTCTTGGGGTTTTCGCCATTTGCCTGCACGCCTTTGTAGATGCGAATGACAGAGCGTCCGTTGCTCGGCATCCAGTCGCCTAAGATGTTATCGCCTGCTGCGTCTTGATGCGTATCGGCTACGACCAAAGAATTTGCGCCTAAGGCAAGTCCAAGAACGAGAAAGGCAAAGAGGAAATGTTTGACTACTGTTTTCATAAAGAAAGGATTGGTTTGTGATAAAAGAATTTGAATAGGATTTTTTTGTTTTATACAAAGATAAAATCGCAATAAAAAGCAACTTCACTTTTGAAAAACAAAGTAGAGATAGTTGGAAAAAGCCCCCTTTTGTGTCTGTTTTTTATCTATTTCGAGGGCTTTTTTCTGATATTCAATTAAGGACTTACAAGTGCTATGCCAACTCTGAAATAGAGCGGAATCCCGATATTATTTTCTAAGACGGCTTCGGTCATGGCTTCGGTTTCGTCCATGTCGAATCGGTAGGCTATGCGTGCGCCTGCTTGGGCATCGAGCCAAATAAAATTGCTAAGGGCTTGGCGGAATTGCAGACGCGCTCGAATTTCAGACTTACGCAGTTCTAAGTCGGTGTTGTTGGGTGCGAAAGAGCCGAAACCTGCATTGTTAGAACCTTGTAGGGCGTAGGTCTGTCCTTCTAATTCATATCCGAAAAGCAGGAGCGATTTGACCGAAAAATTATAGCGCAAACTGGCACGCGCAGGCAGGAGCATTTCCGTTCCCCAACGCTCATTGAAGGTCTTATTCCACATCAAAATAGGAATATGCAAGACCCTACCGCCGCGATAAGTGCGTGTTGCACCGATAGCAAAGTTGGTATTGTCGTTGAATTTCCAACCGAAAAGAGCCGAAGCCGAATAGCGCAATTTGCCAAAGTCGGGACTAAGGTCGCCGAAATTGTAGTTGCCATTCAAAGAGGGTTCTACCTGAAAGATAAGGAAGTTCTTTTCATTTAAGGGCTTGAAAATCAAAGCACCAACGGCAATTGAGCGCAAAGGGTGTTCGGCTAAATTTTGTGCTAAATCCTGATTGCCTTCGCTGAAAGTGGCATCAGAGGCGTAGTTGCTCTGCCAATAGTTGGCATAAAGATTTACAATCAAATTGCTTTTAGAATAAACGGGGTAGTTCGTTTCGAGGCGAAAACCCTGATTGATGCCCATTGCGGTTGTGGTTTCGCTATTGTCTGCTGTGCGCGTCGAAACCATATCAAAAGGCAGCACCATATCATAGCTGATACTAATTAAATTAGAAGGGCTAAGGTTTTGGATTTTATTGTTACAAAACGCCTTTATTTTGGTGTCGTCGGCGGCTTCGTATTGGCTTGGGTCGTAGTCGTCTTCGTCGTCTTGCGCCGCAAGGTTTGGAGCGGTAAAGAGCAATACGCCCAAAAGACTTAGAAAAGTCAGGTAGGGGTAGAGTTGTTTTTGCATATTTAGAAAATAGTTGTTTGATTTGTGTGTAAAACGCAGAGGGGGCTTTCTGAAAAGCCTTGAAATTCATAGCTTTTAAGATTTTATAGCCGCATAAAAGGGTATAAATAGTAAAGCTATTTGCTTTGCTTCTTTTTCAAGCCCAAAAGATAGCATGGTTTTTAGAAAAAACAAAGGCGCAGGGCTTTTTTTGCGAAATAAAATTTTTATTCTCTTCCCTACTGCATAATTTCCTATCTTTGGTTTTGTTTAGAAAAAGTAAAAAAATGTATCCTTCTCGCTTTCCTATACCTACTACAAGATTTTTTCCACTCTTTTGGGGCTGTATCTTTTTATGGCTTTTTTCGGCTTGCCTTCCTTTTTTAGAGATGTGGCGCAGCAATCCTGTGGCTCTCGATGCGCGTAGGGTCAGGATTGCGCAAAGTGTTTTATTGGAAAACAAAGATAATTTCCTACCGATTCAAGCCTTAGAAAAAACGCTTTTCCTGACTTTTGCCGACGCACCCTTGCAGGAGTGGGAGCGCGTTTGCAGGCTTTACTACCCCTTCGAAATGACTTTTGTCCCGATTCAAAACATAGAAAAAGGTTTCGAGGCGCAGTGGAAAGTGCTTCAAAAAAAAATGGCGCAAAATTCCTATCGCTATGATAAGATTGTGGTAGGATTGGCTACCGCTGCCGATTCGCTCACCGCCTCGCAAAAGCAGGCATTGGAAACTGCCCAAAAGATGACCCAAATCCCTTGGGCGGTTGTTTGGTTTGGCAATCCGCAGCGGCTTGGGGCGCAATGGGTCAGCCGTCAGCAGGCTTTTCTAACCACTTTTGCTTCCGACTCTTTGGCACAAAACATTGCAGCACAAATGATTTGTGGCGGAATTGCGACACAGGCGGAAATGCCCTTTGAAATGGGCAAATATGCAGAAGGGTACGGGCTTGGCACTTCAAAAATTCGTTTAGAATATTCACTACCCGAAGATGTGCGCCTCGATAGTGAAATTTTGGCACAGATAGACGACTTAGCCGCCGAAGCGATTGCACAAAAGGCGACACCAAGTTGTCAGATTTTGGTCGCCAAAGAGGGAAAAATTGTCTATCAGAAAGCCTTTGGATACCACACCTACGATTCTTCTCAAAAGGCAAGTATAGAAGATAGGTATGATATTGCTTCTATTACCAAAATATCGGCGGCTACACTTGCCCTGATGAAGCTCTACGACGAGCAGCGTTTCAATTTGGACACCACTTTTGCTGCCTACCTACCTTTTCTGAAAAATACCAACAAGGATACACTTATTTGGCGTGATATGCTTACTCATCAGGCGCGTTTGCAGGTAGGCTTGCCTCATTTTTATTCACAATTTAAAAAGGGAAAGTTAAAATCTGATTACTTCTTTTGGGCTGCCGACCAAACTTTGGAAAAAGATAGAAATAAGTTTGGAAAACAAAGTCAAGATTTTACTCACATTTTTTCTGATACCATTGCCGCAGATTTTTATGTGCGTCCTGATTTTTACCAAAAAATAATATTGAAAAATATTGCAGACTCAAAACTTTTAGACTCTACTAAATACGTGTATAGCGACGTAGGCATGACCCTTGTGCCTGCTCTGGTAGAAAACATTACGGGAGAGAATTTTGAAACTTTTTTATATCAAAATTTTTATCAAAAGCTGTATCTACAAAAAACCTGCTTTAATCCTGTTCAGAAGAATATTCCACTACATACCATTCTTCCTACCGAAGACGACCAGAGCTATCGCAAACAGGTCTTGCGCGGCTATGTTCACGACCCTACGGCTGCGGCTATGGGCGGCATTTCAGGGCATGCGGGGCTTTTTAGCAATAGTTATGATTTAGCCGTTTTGATGCAAATGTTATTAAATGGAGGGCAGTATGGTGGCACTACTTTTTTTAGTTCTCAAACGGTTGCCGAATTTATACGTTGTCAATTTTGCCCTCAAAATCGCCGCGCTTTGGGTTTCGATAAGCCCACTTTGCCCGATGCGCCCCAAAAAAATGTTGGTGAAGGCACACCGCTGAATACTTTTGGGCATTACGGTTTCACAGGAACGGCACTTTGGGCAGACCCCGACAACCAAATTATCTACATTTTCCTTTCCAATCGCGTTTTTCCAAAGGCGGATAACAATCAACTTTCCACACTTAGTACCCGTACTAAGGTGCAGGCAGTTATCTATAAAGCTCTTTTTTGAGCAAAATAAAGTATAAAAAATATATTGTGTTTTTTATTATTATTCCTACCTGTACTCTATAATACAAACAAATAGCCCTAAAAAAGCTACTCAAAGCGCGAGGGTTTTTATTTGATGATTTTTCAAAGCTACAAAATAGCATTTTGTATTTGTTTTTTGCTATTTTTGCAGTATCTTGCAATGCAAATCCAAGATTTGCCGCACTGATAGGTCGTAGTCGGAGACTACGCCCAACGGGGATAAAGCCAATTGCTATATATTTAAAAAAATGAACAATTATATACTTATAATAGAAGATATAACAGAGTATATCTTTCAGCTCACTGCCCCTTCTTACAATAAAGACGAACACATCTATGTCTATATACTTTTTTGGATAGCAGAGGAGCTAAATCATGCTCTTGCTGATAAAAATATATGTTTAGAAGTTGTAAATGTAGAAGGAATAATTGGTGGAATTTATCTCGGTGTAGTTTATCAAAAAGAATTTAATGGAATAGAAACATACATAGAAAATATAGTATATAGTCAAATAAAAAGTATAATACAAGAAAAAAAAATAAGTTCATTTATAGATTTTATAATTAAAGCAAAAACAAATAAATTACTATCTGAAAAAATAACAAAAATGATAAGCTAATTATTCCCGTTGTCCGTAGTGTTCCCATAACCAAAAAATAAACTAAATGTTGGGCGTAGTTTCCAACTACGACTTATCAATTCCGCAAATCTTAGATTTGCAGGGCTGCTACTATTAAAACATAGACAAAATAGCATTTTGTACTTGTTTTTTGCTATTTTTGCAGTATCTTACAACGCAAATCTAAGATTTGTCGCACTGATAGGTCGTAGTCGAAGACTACACCCAACGGGGAATTACGACCAGCAGGGGAAGTCAAAAGTAATATTATTGATTTTTCAACCTCACAGCTTCCAAATTTATCATATAGGCTTGTATTAGTTTTGAGTAAAAGCTTGACGTTACAGGAGACCTGTATACTATATTCGTTCTTCTGTCAAGGATATAATAGGAAGCTGTTGTTGTAATGTCACTATAGTAAGTTGTTGTAGTGTTATACGTAGCCCTAGATTTGTGGATTGTATTTAAATCAAAAACATATCTGTATTTTGATTTATCTTTGTACTTATCAGAGTTTACTTGGTCTCTTAGAACAAATTCATACTTCCCATGATATTCATTTGATACCTGCTTTTTAACGTGTTTGTCATAGCTTTTCTTGCCAGTTATTACACATATTAGAGTGCTTTCATCTTTCCCAAAATTAGGTGGAATAGCTCCTTTTTCGATTTTAATCGCTGAAACAGCCATTAGTTTTACAAACTGACCACAAGAGGTTGATAAAAACAATAAAGCGACTGAGCAAATTGCAAGATAATAGTTTTTTAACTTCATATTTGTTTTTTTTAATATGCTATAATGACTTAGTTTTACGCACTACAACATTAGGAGTATTGCCGTAAAGCGAGTTGTTGTAAGAAGTTTCAGTATGTGCGTAAAAACACTTTTTACGATGTAAGTCGTGTTTAACTTTATAGTCTGTAGTACGTTTCTAAATAGTGTTTGTACGTGCAACAAAGTTAAATCTTTTTTCGGATTTATGCAAGGTATAGGGATAAAAATTTTTTACAACGGAAAAATGTTTGCGAAGGGCGGGATTTAATAGCACTTCCCTTGCCCTACTCCGTTGTCCGTAGTGTTCCCATAACCCAAAAAATAAACTAAAAGTTAGGCTTAGTCTGCGACTAAGACTTATCTATTCCACAAATCTTAGATTTGCAGGGCTGCTACTATTAAAACATAGACAAAATAGCATTTTGTAGTTGTTTTTTGCTATTTTTGCAGTATCTTACAACGCAAATCAAAGATTTGCCGCACTGATAGGTCGTAGTCGGAGACTATGCCCAACAGAGGAGACTACGCCCAACGGGGGGGAGAGCAGTATCAAAAAGCCTTGAGCATGATAGAAATCCTAACCGATGCTGGCAAAACTTATCCACAGCCTTATCATTTATCAAAAAACAGTTGTTCCTCTAATGCTGTTTTAGTATTGCAAAGAGCGGGCTTTACCCCTCCTATAATAGGCAGGGTACATCAAATTCCAAAACTTCTTTTTGAATGGTTTAAACAACAATAAACTTAAAAAATCATGAACGACCTACCTCCTACAGATATAGTTGAGGCTGTTTGGTTTGAAGAAGGAGCACCAGACCCTTTTACTCTTAGAAGTAAAATGGAAGAGCTATCAGGTATGCAGATTATTTGTCAACAAGCTAAGTATAGTGAAAAAACATATTCTATCATAGAAAAATTGCCAGAAGATTGGTCTAATATTTTTCTTGAAAAAAATAACATTGCGATAGAATTTATATCAAATCAAACTAAAAGTTATGCTTCAATAGTTTATTATAACAAAAATACAATACTAGATTTAAGGTATTTCAATCCAATGAAAATGGGTTACATGGAGGTCTTACTTTGGCGTGCGCTTGGTGCGCTTGGTGGAAAATTTTGTTATTTAGGAGAAATAGAAGACATTTATTATAGAGGTTTCCCTAAAAATTGGTTTTTACCTTATGAAGAGGCTAAAACAAAGCGACGCTTTTATTAGCTTTGCTGGTCATAGCCCTCTGCTGTGCGTAGTGTTCTCATAACTAAAAAACAAAACTAAAAGTTAGGCTTCGTCTTCGACTAAGCGTCATCAATCCAACTTCTTAGCTTTTCGGGGCTGCTACTATTAAAACATAGACAAAACAGCATTTTGTATTTGTTTTTTGCTATTTTTGCAGTATCTTACAACGCAAATCTAAGATTTGCCGCACTGATAGGTCGTAGTCGGAGACTACGCCCAACGGGGATATGCAGGTTAGTCCTAATGTTAATATTATACCTTAAGGAAACTAAGAAAAAAGATTTTTTAAATAAACCATTTATTAGGTTTATTAAAAGTTTTATACATGTATTTAACTGTCATTTAAGCATTATACAATATTTGTTAAGTGATACAGATGAAAACATGGTTTTTTTAAAAGATTATTTTTATTTAATTTTTATGATTTATTTTTGGATTCTAATGTTTTTTGGAAAAGTAAAAGATATAGATTGGATTATTATGTCAGTAATTCTCCTTGCTAGCTTTTGGTATCTTCCTTATATTGTAGTGTATTTGATACTTCCCCGTTATGCGTAGTGTTCCCATAACCAAAAAATAAACTAAACATTAAGCGTAGTTTCCAACTAAGACTTATCAATAAGGCAAATCTTAGATTTTCAGGCTATAAGTCTATGCTCGATAAACTGCCTGCTAAAAATCAAGTGGTAAAATTTACCACAAGGCTGCGTTTAGTGAATAAAGCCCACTCGAATATCCCAAGGGCTATAATAGGGGCTATTGTTTTGGTCATAGAGTGGGTTGTAGAGCAGCAAAATATTCAATCCTAACTTTTCGCTGACCTTCAAAGTATAGCCTGCCCCCGCCCAAAGGTTCTGAATCCAACGCCTTTCCTGCCCCATATCAGTAGTAGGTAGGTTGGCATTGATAAACTCATATTCGCTTTCTCTTAAAAAAAGTGCCTCTTTTCGACAAAAGAGCCGCATTTGTAGGCGTTTATGCTAAGATAGCCCTATTTTGGTAGTAATTTTGCGTGTGAAGGCAAAAAAAATGCAGGTGAGTTTCAAGTTCTTTTCTTATATTTGGACTTGTGCTTGGGCATAACGTCTTTCTAAGAGCTTTCAGCGTCCTTTTGTTTCCCTTTCGAAGGCAGTGTTCATTTTTCACACGTACTCCTTACATACCTATTCATGAGCAAGCGAGCAGGTTTATTTCAGCGTCTTTCCACCAAGTTGATATTGGGCTTTTCTGTTATCTTGATAGTGTCCATTTTCGTCAATCTCTTTGCGATATGGAAACTCTATCAGGTGCAGAAAGTAGCCATAGAGATTAGCGAAAATTGGATGCCCAGTATTTATACCATCTCCGATATGAATACCAGTACGGGCGAATTTATGATACAACAACAACAGCACATCTTTTCGCTCTCCGAGGTAGAAATGGCGCAGGCGATTGGCAATATGGAGGAAATCCAGCGTCGTATCTTAGAGCGTTCCCAAGAGTTTGAACGCCTTTTGAGCGAGCGTGAGCGTCGCTTTTCGAATGAGGAGATGACCGAAAGCGTAGAGCGCGACAAAAACCGCTTTCTTTCCTATAAAGAACTCTACACCCAATACATAGACGAGAGTAAGCGCATTATCCAACTTTCTAACTACAACAACAAAGAAGAAGCAAAGGAAAAGATGCGTGAGCGTTCGTTTTCGCTCTTCGAATCGTGTAGCATGGAACTGACCGCCCTTATTTCGGAAAACTTTATGAATGGCAAGCGGGCAGCCGAGCGCAGCGAAGAAATTTACGCCGATTCGCGCACCTTAATCACCCTTTTTACGATGCTTTCTATTTTCGCCAGCGTCTTTGTTGCTTTTTTCATTGTTTCTGATGTGAGAAAGCAGATTGGAGGCGAGCCTGCCGACATCGCAGAGGTAGTACGTAGGGTGTCTGATGGCGACCTGACTATGGAATTTAGAAATGATGCGCCCTCGAATAGCATCTATACTTCTGTTCGCAAAATGGTAGAAAACCTAAGAGAAGTATCCAAACTGACCAATAACATAGCCAAAGGCGATTTATCGCGTCGCGTCGAGGTCAAGAGCAAAGCCGACCTTTTAGCCATTTCTATCAACCAAATGATAGACAATTTTAAGGACATCATCACCCAAGCGCAGGTGATTGCAAAAGGCGACTACTCTATCAACATCAAACAACACGGCGAACATGACGAATTAGGGGCAGCCTTGCAGCTCATGACCAATAGCTTGCGCCAAAATAAGCAAGAAACGCAGGAGCAAAACTGGATTAAAGATGGTTTGAATCAATTAGGCAAACAGCTTTCGGGAAATTTGCAGTTCATCGAGCTTTCGCGCAAAGCCATCTCTTTTTTGGCGCGTTATACTACCTCCTCACAAGGCGTATTGTACATCTATGAAGGCGAAAGCAAGAGTTTGAAATTACAAGCCTCCTTTGCCTTTACCGAGCGCAACGCCCTTTCGAATCAGTACAAAATCGGCGAAGGGCTTATCGGGCAGGTTGCCTTAGAAAGAAGCCCTATTTTGCTCAAAAATATCCGCCGAAACGACATGACCCTTTCGGCAGGCACTTTTGAAGAGCCGCCCATGCAACTTTTTGCCTTCCCCTTGGTCTTTGAAAACGAACTCTATGGCGTGATAGAGTTGGCTTCCTTTGATGAATTTACAACTCTCAAACGCGACTTTTTAGAGCAGGCAAGCATTACCGTCGCTACCTACATCTATTCGGTGCAACAAACCGACCGCATCAAGGGGCTTTTAGCCATTTCAGAAGAAGCCACACGCAACGCAGAAGCCAGAGCGCGAGAAATTGCACAAGCCAATATGCGTTTGGAAGTACAGCAAGCCGAATTGCAAGAAAAGTCGGAAGAATTGCGCCGTCGAAACGAAAGCCTCATTCAAGCCAAAGAAGAACTCGACCGCAGAGCCGAGCAGCTTGAAATGTCAAATCGCTACAAGTCGGAATTTTTGGCGAATATGTCGCACGAACTTCGCACGCCACTCAATTCTATCATCATGCTTTCTAAAATGCTCTCTAAAAATGAGCGCAACTCTTTGAACGACAAAGATGTCAAGAAGGCGAAAATCATACACAAATCGGGAGGCGAACTCTTGCGTCTTATCAATGACATCTTAGACCTTTCGAAGATAGAGGCAGGCAAAATGGTCATCAATCCTGCCCAATTTGCCACAGACGAAATTCTGACCGATATGCACGACCTTTTCCATACCATTGCGCAGGAAAAGAACGTTGCCTTTATCATAGACGACCAAGTGAAGGGCGCACTTTATACCGACAAAGAACGCTTGGCGCAAATCTTACGCAACTTTTTGGCTAATGCCTTCAAATTTACCAAAAAAGGCAGCGTAACCCTTCGCATTGCACCTTATCAAAATACTGAAAATCAGGTAGTTTTTAGCGTCGTAGATACAGGTATCGGGATTCCCAAAGACAAGCAGCAAATCATTTTCGAAGCCTTCAAACAAGCCGACGGCACTACTTCGCGCGAATACGGTGGCACAGGTTTAGGGCTTTCCATTGCGCGTGAGCTTGCCAAACTTTTGCAGGGTAAGATAGAATTGGAAAGTACGCCTAATCAGGGCAGCACTTTTAGCTTGGTCTTGCCTTTGGAAATAGACGAAGAATTAGCCGCAAAAGAGGAGCGCGTAACCGTAGCCAAAACTGAACGACCTGCCGCCGAAAAAACCGAACAACAGCATCTTGCCCAAGTCTTCAATGCCAAAAATACCGCCGAGCGCAAGTTGCAGATGGCGCGGATTCGCCAGCACGTAGAAGACGATAGAAACAATATCCATAAAAACGATTTTGTCATTCTCATTGTAGAAGACGAGGTACAGTTTGCCGAAAGCATGGCGGAGGTGCTAAAACAGCAAGGCATCAAGACCCTTATTGCGCAAAGTGGCGAGGAGGGCATCGATTTGGCACTCGAATTTAAGCCCAGCGGCATTATCTTAGACTTAGGCTTGCCCGATATCGACGGCGTAGATGTGCTTAGAAAGATTAAATCTATCAAGGAATTGCGTCATATTCCTATCGAAATCATATCGGCACGCGATAAAGATAGCAACCTTATTAGTCGGGGTGCGATAGGTTTCCTACAAAAGCCCATAGATGAGTTGGCTCTTAAAAACGCGCTACAAGACATGGTCAAAGTAGCGAGCAAATCTATCAAAGAATTGCTTATCGTAGAAGATGACGAATCGCAGATGGAGGCGATAAAGGCTCTCTTAGTCGGTGATGACGTGCGCGTTTTGGGGGTTAGAAGCAAAGAAGAAGCCATCAATCAATTACAGACCCAACATTTCGACGGCGCAATTATAGATTTGGGACTCAAAGATGGCAATGGCGCAGAGATTTGCGAATTTATCAACGAAAACTACCCCAAAGTTCCTATCATTATCTATACAGGTAAAAGTATTTCGCCCGAAGAGGAAAAGAAATTGCGCAAGGCAGCGCAAAGTATTGTCCTCAAAGCCCAAGATGCTGAGGAAAAACTCAAAGACGAGGTTTCTATCTTTTTGCATCGAATGGAAAAAGAAGTAGAGCAAGAAGATAGCAAAAGCGGAGCCGCCACCCTTGCAGAAGTGCCAAAAGAAACCGCACCTGCCGAAGTCTTGCAGCCCATCAAACCCAATAAGGCTGCCATAGAAGAAATTGAAGCCAAAGTAGCACAACAAACCGTCGCTCCCAACGGGCTTCAAAAAGGCAGAGCCGATACCAAAACAGAGGAAAACAAAGACTTTTCGCGCGAGGAAATTGCCGCCCTCATCAAGGATAAAAACATCTTAGTCGTAGATGACGACATCCGAAATATTTTCGTGATTGCCTCTGCCCTCGAATCCTTTGAAGCCAATATCTTGGAAGCCCTCAATGGGCAGGAAGCCATCGAAACGTTGCGCTCCGAAGAGGTAGATTTGGTGCTTATGGATTCGGTCATGCCTGAAATGAACGGCTTAGATGCCATGCGACAAATCCGAAACGACCCCCAAATCGGACATATCGCCATTATCGCCATCACAGGCAAGGCACAGGAAGAGGATAAAAAAGAGTGTCTCGATGCAGGAGCGAATGATTATATCACCAAGCCCGTCGATTACGACCAACTCATCAAAGCCGTTTGTCAATGGATTGGTAAGAAAGTCTGAAAAGGCTTGACTTTTATCAAATTTTAACTTATCATTGCGCTTATCGCTCGCCCTCAAAACTTACAACGCTGTGAATACCGCACACATAGACTCACAAGGCACCATGTCGGATAACTTAGAGGATAAAAAAATTCAGATTTTGATTGTAGATGACGTTCCCAGTAATTTATTTACCCTGCGGGCGTTGCTCGAAGAGCGTTTCGAAGAGGTCGAAATTGTCGAGGCAAGTTCGGGTTTCGAAGCCTTAGAAACTTTGATGAAGGAATCCATAGACCTCATCATTTTGGACATCCAGATGCCCGAAATGGACGGCTTCCAAACGGCAAAACTTATCAGAAGCCGTAAAAAGACTAAAAATATTCCCATTGTCTTCCTTACTGCCGCCTACAAGTCGGAGGAGTTTCGCGATAAAGGTTTTTCTTTGGGCGCAACCGATTATCTGACCAAACCCATCGACGACTACCAGCTCACCAATCGCATCAACGCCTATCTTAGCATCATCAAATTAGAAAAAAACCACAAGCAAGAGTTAGAGCGCAAAGTAGATGAGCGCACACGCGATTTGAAGCAAGCCCTACAAATCAATAGTGCGCAAAAGGAGGAATTAGAATTGGCTTTGGTCAAGCTCAAAAATGCGCAAAACCAAATCATTGCACAGGAAAAACTCGCCTCGCTCGGCGAACTAACCGCAGGAATTGCGCATGAGATTAAAAACCCTTTGAATTTTATCATCAACTTTTCCGAAGTAACGCGCGAACTAACAGGCGACCTAACGCATATCCTCGAAGAGGTCTTGCAAAATGAGGGCAGCCTCAATCAGGAGCAATTAGATGAAATTAAGGATATTATTGAAAATCTAAACGAAAATTCCGATAAAATCAACAGCCATGGCAAGCGTGCCGATAGCATCATCAATAATATGTTGCTCCATTCGCACGACAAAAAAGGCGTGTATCAAGAAGTACATCTCAATACTTCTTTGCAGGAATATGCAAGTTTGGCATATCATAGCTACATCAACAACCACAAGGGATTTGCTGCCAAAATCGACCATCAGCTCGATGAGCGCGTGGGCAATGTCAAACTCATTCCGCAGGATTTCGGACGCGCCCTTATCAATATGATTAGCAATTCGCTCTATGCTACCCACAAAAAAAAGAAACTCTTACAGGAGGGTTACGAACCTGTCATCACCATCAAGACCCTCGACAAGGGCGATTCGGTAGAAATTATCATTCGCGATAATGGCATTGGCATTGCTAAAAACGACATAGACAAGATTTTTAATCCCTTTTTCACCACCAAAGAGCCGGGGCAGGGAACGGGATTGGGGCTTTCCATCTGCTACGACATCGTTAAAAATATCCACAAGGGCGACATTCAGGTTGCCTCCCAAGAGGGCGAATATTGTGAATTTAGCATCTTTTTGCCCAAAAATCCGCCCATGCAGCCTTAGTTTCTGCTTTTTTGTACTTGATAGGGCAGGGCATTGCTTGAAGTTTGATGGAACTCGAAGTTTGATGGAATTGGATTGAAATAAAATAGCAAAAAAGAAACCCTAAGCCTTCTTAGAGGGGCTTAGGGTTTGAAGCTATGACTTCTATTTTTCTACTTATTTGAATAAAACGACTGCAAATAGACTTCTATCGCACCTGTCATCGAGGGCGCATTGGGCATGGGGGCTTCAATATCCAGACGCAGGTTCAAATCGCGCACAGCTTGTGCCGTCGTCGGACCGAAGGCTGCAATGCGTGTGTTTTTTTGCTCGAAGTTTGGGAAATTGTGTAGCAAAGATTTCACTCCTGAAGGGCTAAAAAAGGCAATCATATCGTATTTGCCTATCTCTATATCTTTCAAGTCGGAGGCGACGGTGCAATAAATGACGGCTTCGGTGAGGGCGATATTGTTTGCCTTCATAAATTCGCTGATGTCGTCTTTGCGAATATCCGAACAAGGGAAAAGATACTTCTCTTTCTTATGCTTGACAAAAAGGCGTTGTAGGTCTTGTGAGGTGCGTTCTCCTACAAATACCTTGCGTTTGCGCAGAATAATGTAGCGTTGGAGGTAATTGGCAGTCTGTTCGGAAACGCAAAAATACTTCATATCTTCGGGAACTTCTACGCGCAAGACCTTCGCTAAGGCGAAAAAGTGGTCGACAGCGTTTTTGCTCGTAAAGATGATGGCTGTATGGTCGAGAATGTTGATTTTTTGCTTTCGGAACTCTCTTGCCGTTACGGGTTGAATCTCGATAAAGGGGCGGAAGTCTATTTGAAGCTCAAATTTTTTCGCCAATTCATGGTAAGGCGATTTTTCCGTTGTTGGGGGGGGTTGAGAAATCAAAACCGTTTGAACCGCAGTCTTTGGGGTAGAAGAAGTAGAAAATGTTTGATTTGAGGGTTCGTTTGCCATTTTTTTCTGCATAGTTTGGGTACAATCAACACATATCAAACCGCCGCCATCAGGACTTGAGCCATCAGCAGCAAGGGCGCGTATTCGGCGATGCAAAGATACGAAAATAAATAGAAACGTTGTGTCGCAATGTTTTTATACAGGTGGAAACTAAGCAAGAGGGTACGTATAAAGTACAAAAATAAGCCAATTTTAAAGCTAATTTCCCAAATTGCACCTTCCCAAAAAATGCCCAGCATCGAAACCATCACCACCAGCGGCAGGGCTACGCCCAAAATCAAGACCATACTATTGATGATGCCCTGCACGTGCAAATCGGTCTGCTGTTTCTGATTGAAAAAAATATTAGAAAGAAATTGTACCAATAATAAATGCAATCCTATAAGTATGGCTGCTGTTAGTGCCAAGCTAAACCATTCGAAGAGCAATTCCAAAAAAAGAAGCCGCCCTGAAAGGGCAATTTCAAAACCCAAGCTATCGGCGTAAAGCCCTAAAATGAGGATAGCAAAAGATAGCACAAGGGCATAGTAGAGGATAAAACTCACGACTAAAAGCCTATCGGTGCGTTTGTAGATGTAGTTGGGGCGTATAAAAAAGGCGATAGCCTCGCCAAAGGCGGCGAGGTCGAAGAGTGGAACTAAGTAGTTCGAAATCAAAATGACAAGGGCTAAGAGTCCTAAGCTAAACACGACTACCCAACTATAAACGGCTACTTTTTTTCGCGGTTCGGGAGTGGCTTCTTCGTAAAAAGAAGGGCTTTTCGTTGCCTTTTTCTGTTTGGCACTATCCAAAAGCAGGCTATCGGGTTGTTTGGTCGGGGTGGTGTCTAAGGCTGTGGCAATCTCTTTTGTGTTTTCAGGCGATAAAATCGTGCTATCCTGTGTCTTTCGCTGTACAGGGGCATGCAGAATGAAGGCAGGAATGGCGGCTTTGAAAGGCTTTTGGGGGGCATAGAGCGAGATAAGCACCTGCGGGCGATTGTGTTTTTTAAAATAACCTTCAACCGTTTTTTTATCTAAAAAATAAATACCTTCAAAACTGCCGATAAAAACGTTGTCTATGAAAAGGCGCGTTTCGGTAGGTGAAAATAGGGCTAAGGATTCTACCAAAGGCTGTTGCCACGTCTGACGCTCCAAAATCAGGTGCAAGACCGCTTGGGCAGGCATTTGAGCAGGCAGGTAGGGTAGGTAGCTTGCTTCCGCTTCTTGATAGATTTTCCATCTGTCGGTCTGGTCTTGATAGATGCGATTGGAAAGTTGCGCCCACTCTTTTTGCAGTGCCTTTTGGTTGTCTTTTGTCTGATTTTGCGCCACACTTTCGGGTATCTGACAAAGAAGCAGCAAAGCCATGAGCAAACCGAAGAACCCCCATCTGAAAGGCAACACAGACTTTCGCTTGCTGCCGTAGGGAAGCGGGGGCAAGGGCAAAGGCTGCCACTTTGTAAAAATGGTATATTCTTCAAGCCTCATAAATATTGGCATTGGCAGGGGAAAAGTACGGTTTGGCGGGCAATAGGAAAGGGGTATCGCGCTACAAGGTAGGGCAGCGAAAGTGCAAATTTCCAAAAAAAAGCGGTAAAAATTCATTTTTTCGAAAAAAAGACCTTTTTTTTACCCTACACTTTGCCGTCTTGCTAAAAGGTTTTTGCTATAAAACCGAAGATAAAAAAATGAAAAATCGCTGTTTTGCCAAATTTTATACTGCAAAAAATCAAACGCCGAAAAGGTAGAAGAACTGCCAACTATCTCTAACTCTTTGAAAAAGAAGCATTTTTTTGTGAGTGTGCGTGTGTTTCAAAAAAAAATCGTAATTTTGCCTTCGGATTTCAAAACCTAATATCTTTTTTTTTCAAACCTAAAACGTATTTTTTATGACTAACATGATGGACGCTACTCGCGAAATGATGAATGCGTGGGTAGATACGCAGAACAAGATGGTTTCAAACTGGACAGAAACCGTCGAGAAGATGCAAGGGCTTCCCAAAGACGCTTCTATGCTCAAAGGCAGCATGGAAATTTACAAAAATTGGTATGAAGCACAAAAAGAACTCCTTTCTAAGAGCATGGAAAAATCTGCAAACATGGCTATACCTGCGGATATGATGCCTGCTCAAATGAAAGATATGTTGGAAAAACAGCGCAACTACACCCAAACTTGGGTCAATGCGATGAACCAAATGGCGCAAGAGCAAATGGATACGATGTTGGCAGTGGCAGATAATCCACAGGCAGCAGCCGAAAAATGGACGGCTTATTACAGAAATTGGTTTAGCAAAGTAACCGACTTGATGGGCGACATGAAAATGGGCTTGCCCGGCAACAGTGCCAAAGAAGCCTTCGAAAACATGACCTCTGCCTACAAATCTTACTTCAACGCCTACGAACTTTGGCAGCCTTTTGCTAAAATGATGGGCGACAAAAACTACGATTGGCAGTCTTATTTCAAAGCCGTAGATTTCGAAAAATTCCAAAAGCAAAGCCAAGAGATGTTTGCGATGGTTTCGCCTGCCAAGTTTCACCAAATGGGTGAGCAGGTCAATAAGTTTATCGAAGACTACCGCAAGACCTTGCTCGACTCGCCCATGATTGCGCCTTATCGCGATGTATTGGCAAAATACACTGAACTTTTCCCTATGATGGGCGGCTTGCAAAACTCTATGAAGTTTGGTGCAATGCAGGAAGAGATGATGGGCAAATTGCAAAAAATGTATGCCCCTTTCTACAAAATCATTCCGCCAAGCCGCGAAAAGGAGATGGCGCAAATTGTAGTAGATATGCAAAGCGATTTGATGAAGTACCAAACTAAGGTTTCTGAAATGAACTATATGATTGGTAGCTCGGCGCGTCAAGCCTCTGAAAGTCTGATGAAAGACCTTTTTGAGCGTGCTAAGGGCGGCGAAGCAACTGTTAAGTCTTACAATGAATTTTTCCTCACTTGGTTGAACGTTTTGGAAGAGCAAATGATTGAGCTTTTCAAAAGCGACGACTTTTCTAAGATACAAGGCGAAGTTTTGTCTTTACAATTAGACCTAAAAGCTGCCGTTAATAAAGGCGTTGAATATGTGCTTTCACCCTACCCTGTCGTGATGCACTCACAAGTAGATGACCTTACCAAGCAGGTGCATGCGTTGAAGGCAAAAATCCGCAACTTAGAAAAGCAACTTTCCAATCAGAGCGTTCAGGCAGAGATGGCAATAGACGAAGTAGCAAGTGAAGTAGAGGTGTCGGAAGACGAAAAAAAAGCCTCTTCACGTCGTAAGAGCGTTAAATAAGCCTTTAAAAAGTGCTTTTTAGCGGCAGATTTATTGAACCAAAAAACGCCAATAAGACAAAGTCTTGTTGGCGTTTTTTTTGGCGTTGTTACAACGATAAAAGCCTTCAATACACCCCACCCCAAACCCCGCCCCCATAGGGCAGTGATGTTAAATTCTAAAAATCAAATGCAAATGTAGGGACAAGGCATTGCCTTGTCCGCAGTGAGATTGAAATAAAAAAGGATTTTCAGACCTAAAAAAGGGTTCTGCCCAAATTTTATTTTGTGTCAAATTTGATAAAACAAGTTTTTTTACAGAACTTAACATTACTGGGGCAGGGTGGGGGTTCAGGCGGTTTGAGCGAAGCACAAAACACCGTTTTTTTTAATATCGAATCCTATTTTTTGGGTCTTCGAATTAGGCTTCGAGCCAAATTTGCATCGCTGCCAATAGTTCGCGTTGTGTAGAAAGGGTCTTATCTTTGGCATACCAGCCGTGCAGTTTTTCGGCGAAGGCTTTAAAATCGCCTACGGGGTTGTTTTTATAGTCTTCCACTAAGGCTTGCGCCTCCTGCGGTCTTGCGCCCCAAGAGCCTATTTCTGCCCAATCCGCCTTTCGCACACAAATAAGTTTGGGAATGGCTTTGCTAACGCCATTTGTCAGGTGGCGATTCATCAGGCTTTCGTTGGCATCACGCATCAGGTAGCGCGTTTCTATGTGGCTATTTTGGGCAGCAATTTTTTCCATAACAGGCACAATTTGCGCCGCATCTCCACACCAGCCTTCGGTTAGGATAAGCCAAAGCCATTGCGTATTTTTTTGTTGCAAAAGCGTTTCAAAAGCCTCAAAATCAGGCAGTAGCGTTACTGTTTTATCCAAACGGCTCATGCGCTGCACGTTCATTTTGGTATAATCTAAAATGTCGGGACGGCTATCACCGTTGGTGGTCGTGCCTTGTGCCAAAAGTGTATCAATCAGTTCGCGATAGGCAGAATAGGAGATGCCTGCCGTATGGTAAGCAGTTTCGAGCGTGTGATAAGACATAGAAAAACGATATAGTGGAAAGAAAAAGAGTAGAATTATTTAGGATTGTGGTAGGCGGCAAAATTTGAAAATGGTAGCACGAAATTATAGATTCGCTTCAAGTTAGCCTTGCGAAGCTGCAACTTCGCGCTACGGTAGATTCAAATCAGCATTTTTTCTATCGGCACTACCAAAATACCCTCTGCCCCTGCTTGCTGTAATGCGTCAATTTTTTCCCAAAAATCGTCTTCGTGAATAACAGAATGTACCGAGACCCAGCCTTCCTCTGCCAAAGGCAAGACGGTAGGACTTTTCAGTCCGGGTAGGATAGCGATAATTTGGTCTAATTTGTCTTGGGGGGCATTGAGCAAGATGTACTTATTGTGCTGTGAGCGGCGGACGGCACGCAGGCGGAAAAGTAATTTATCGAAGATGTCGCGCTTTTCGCCTTCTAAATGGGGCTTGGCTACCAAAACGGCTTCGGAGGTAAGCACCTCTTCTACTTCCTTCAAACCGTTGCTTAGGAGGGTACTGCCCGAACTGACGATGTCGCAAATGCCTTCTGCCAAGCCAATGCTGGGCGCAATTTCTACCGAACCACTGATGACGTGTATCTCTGCTTCAACGCCTGCCACCCGCAAGTATGTTCCTAAGATTTTGGGGTAGGAAGTGGCAATGCGCTTGCCTGCAAAGTCGGACAAGCCCTGATAGTGGGTAGCGCGTGGTACAGCCAAAGAAAGGCGACATTTGCCAAAGCCCAACTTTTCTACAATTTCTAAGGGGTAGCCTTTTTCTAAGACTACATTTTCCCCTAAGATGCCGATGTCGGCGACCCCGTCACTGACGTAGGCGGGAATGTCGTCGTCGCGCAGGAGCAAAAGTTCTAAGGGGAAGTTATGCGATTCGGTGCGTAGGGTATTGCTACCCAAATTAAAGGAAATGCCACACTCTTGGAGCAACGCGAGCGATTTTTCGCTCAAACGTCCCGATTTCTGAATCGCAATTTTGAGTTTTGCTTGCATGAGATAAGTGCCAAAGATAAAGCGAAGGTAAAACAAATAAAGGAAACATAGGTAAGAAAGCCACCGCACCGAAGGGCGAACTTTCCTACAAAAATAGGCAAAATCTTAGATTTTCGCTTTTTTGGCAGTTTTTGTTTGGGATATAAACAAAAAAATTCCATATCTGGTCAGAAATGGAATTTTTAAGGGTAAAAAGGGATAGGAATTAGTATTCGTCGTCTTCAACGTCTTCCTCGTCGTCGAAATCATCAAAGTCCTCGTCGTCGAAGTCGTCGAAGTCATCTTCAAAATCTTCGTCGTCGAAGTCTTCGTCTTCGAAGTCGTCATAGTCGTCATCGTCGTAACCGTCCTCGAAATCGCTATCGAAGTCATCTTCTTCGAAGTCGTCGTCTTCGTCACCTGCCATAGCCATGCATGAAAGGGTAGCAGGCGCGTGAAGTGCAAAATCGGATTCGGCTGCCCAAACAAACTCTGTAGCAGTAAGATTGCGAGTGAACATAAGTGTTTAGAATTGAGGTTTAAGTTGGGGTGAAGTGAGAAAATGCACGCCTGCGCGTTCTTGTTTCCCTATACCAAACGACAAGAGAACGAAAAAAGCGACAAGAAAGTGCCTACGCGCTTTTTTTTCGCCTGCCTTTTATAGCGTGCGTCTTAGGGCGCAAAGTTGCAAAAGTTTTTGAAAAAAACGCCCTTTTCGGCGTTTTTGGGTGAAATATTTTCCTAAAAAAGCTAAACCTAATTTTTTTCGCCTACGTTTAGGGGTGAAATTACACTTTTGTAGTGGCTTAGGGCGTTTTTTTCGTAAATTCCCTATCCTTTTGCTGCCTCTTTCCTATCCTTCCCCATTATTTCCTACCCTTTACCCTTTTGCGCCCATGCACGTTCATACGCCCGAATCGCCTTACCAATTAAACCAAAAACAAGAGCTTCAACTGCAAAAAAAGCAGCGCGAGGAGCGCAAGAAAGAGCGTGTGATTGCCCTTCTGTTTTTTCTGACCCTATTGGCAGTGGTGATAGCTTATTTACATTTGGCAGAAGAGCCAAAGCAGGAGTATGTCATTTTGAGTGCCAGCAGCATTGCCTTAGGGCAAGATGTCCCCTATCAGGAGCAGGCGCAGCCTAATACCGCAAGCCAAGAAAGCACGCCCACAGAAACAAGTCCCAGCCAAGAAGAGCCTATTCAGACACAAGACGAAAGCGAGCAGGTAGTAGCAGAAAATGACGCACCCCAAGCCGAACCGCAAAAACAAGAGCCTAAAAAAGAACCCAAAAAAGAAGAACCTACAAAACAAGAACCCAAGAAAGAAGAACCCAAAAAAGAGGAAAAGAAGGAAAAAGAGAACCCTAACCAAGAGCCACAAAAACAAGAGCCGCAAAAAGAAGAAAAAAAACAACAAGAAGCCGCCACACCCGCAGGAAAACCCGAAGGCGAAACAGAAAAGAAGCCCGACGATAGCCAATTAGAGGGCGACAAGCCCAGCAAGGGCAGCGGCGGAGATGAAATCTCGATGGAAGGGGAGCAAATTTGGGCAGGCTTTGATAGGGGCAATATGAGAGCAGACGCTTCCAAACAAAATGGCATCTTGAAGTACCAAATTACCGTCGATGCGACAGGTAGAATTATTGAAGCCCAATTTTCACCAAGAGGTTCTTCTCGCGTTTCCCTCGATATACAAAATCATTATCGCGCAGAAATGTTAAGAGCAGGGCGCATGAAACTTATAGAAGGAAAAACGCCCAAGCAGGATACCTACAAGGGCGTTCTAACGATTGTTTTGAAGCGATAGGGGCTTGCCTAATTTTTTTTGTAAAATTTGATGAGAAGTTTGTTCGAGTCTTCTACCAAAGTAAGGTTCTGACCGTCAAAGGCGAGGACGTACCAAGTGGAAGACTCCTCTGGTTTTCCCATAAAATAGCGAACCAAGCCCATTACGGCAGGCTTGCCTTCTGCATCTTTGCTAACGAAAAGGCATTGGTCGGGACCGAAATCGTCTTGATTTTTGCTTACTTGAAAACTTTTTTCTCCCAAACAGTCGCCTGAACGTATGTAGAGTTGCGGAAAAAATCGTCCGCCTACATTATCGGTGTTGTATTGGCTGTATTGGGGATAATCGTCGGGGTTTTCTACAAACCTTTCAAGGTCGAAGACCATGCGTACTTGGTCGCTTTCCATGTCCAAATCCCAAGTACCCATAAGCTGATGTTGAGGCGAAAATTTTATATAGTTGCCTGCTTCTATTTTTTGCCACACTTGTTTTTTGCCCTCTACGGTGGCTATTATTTGATTTTGCGAAACATCTGCATTTTGCCATTCGAGGCTACCTGCTTCTTCGTCGGTTTGTGGCATAAAATAAGTAAAGGTCAGACCGCCGTTTGCCACACTAAATTCGCCATTGTATTCAATGGTAGTGCCATCATAGATAACGGCTTTGATGGGGTCATTTTCCAAAAAAGTAGAGATAATCATTTTTTTGTCAGGGTTGCTTTCCAAATGCCAAAAGCCTGCTAAGTAAAGCAATTTTTTAGAGTCAATGGGCGTTTGGGCGGTTTCCGTTTCTGTGCCTTTGCTAAGGGCAACCTCTTGGGTAGAGTCGGTGGCGGTAGTTTCGCCTGCCTGCGAATTTGTATTTGCACCACAGGCAAAGAGAAGGGGAAAGGATAGGGCGAGCAAGATTTTTTTCATGTTTCAAAGGGAATAAGTGAGGTTGTGTTACAAATTCCGAAAGTTAGGTGTTTTTGGGTGAATCCTCTTTTTTTTCTAACCAAAGGCTCTTTTGAACTAACGAAAAGGGTATTTCAACTATTAGACCTACAAAAAAGAACGCCGCAAAAAGGCACTTCTAAAAACGAACACTTCTAAAAACGAACGTAGGAGAGGTAATGCTTTCTGACAACCAAACTCAATGCTTTTAAATGTGGCAAGTCGGAGGCTTCGGTGATATCGACCACTCTGCCGTCTTTTTTCAGAATCCAGATAGAATCTTTGTGTGGCAAATAGGCGGCATTGCTCACGCTGCCTTGTGTAAAGAAATAGTCTAAAAATTGTTCATCTATCTTGTGTTTTTTGAGAAAGAGCAGTGTTTTTTCGCGTGTGCTTTCCAAAAAGTCGCCGTAGATGGGTTCTTGTCCCCATTTGACTTTGAAAAGTTGCCTTTCTAAAAGCATCTTACAAAGTAGCGACAAGACCCTGTCGGGGTTTTGCGTCCAAGCCTTGATGCTGCCCCATACGTCGTAATCGTCTAAATTGATAAAGTGTTGCAGGGCTTCGGGGGTCTGCATAAAATCTTGCAGGGTGAGCGTATTTTTCAGAAAAAAAGCAAGCGCAGGAGTGGCAAAAAGTGGCTTTTCGGGATTTTCTAAACCTACAACACGCGCACGCCTGAAAATTTGGATAAGCATCTGTTCGGTGCTAACAGTGGTTTTGTGCAGATAAACCTGCCAATACATCAGCCTTCGCGCATTTAGAAAATGCTCGATGCTATAAATGCCTTTTGCTTCTACTACAATTTTATCTTGATGCACGTCGAGCATCTTGATAATTCTATCGCTGCCAATCGTTCCTTCGGAAACGCCCGTAAAAAAGCAGTCGCGTTTGAGGTAATCCATTCTATCCATGTCGAGCTGACTGGAAACGAGTTGGTGGAAAAAATGCCTTTCATACTTATCTGTAAAAATATCGATGGCTAATGAAAGCCGCCCTTTTAGCTCCTCATTTAGCTTTTGCATCAAAAAAAGAGAAAGTTCTTCGTGGTGCGTTTGGGTCAGGAGCGTGTTTTCGAGGGCATGTGAAAAGGCAGTGTGTCCGATGTCGTGCAGCAAGATGGCAGCCAAAGCCGCTTTGTGTTCGGCGGCAGAGATGTCGTGTCCCTTTTCGCGCAAAGTATGTAGGGCGGTTTGCATCAAATACATAGCACCCAAGGCATGGTGAAAGCGCGTATGCAAGGCACCAGGATAGACAAATTCGGTAAGCCCTAATTGTTTGATGCGGCGCAACCGCTGAAAGTAGGGGTGTTCTATCAGCGTGCCAATCAAGTCTTTGGGAATGGAGATAAAGCCATGAACGGGGTCGTTGATAATTTTATGAGCCGACATAAGAGCAGGGATTTGATTTACTTTTCAAAGGTAGAGCTTTCAAAGAAAAACCCCAAGCAGGGCTACACTTAGGGTTTGAGGCATAGGGAAAGGCAGTGCCTTGTCCGCAGTGTGAGGGAAACAAAAAAGGGGTTTAAGACCCAAAAAGTAGGGTTTTGACCAAATTTTATTTCGCTTCAAATCTTACAAAACAAGGCTTTTCACAGAGCTTAACATTGCTGGGGCTTTTTGCTGCCGTTTAGAGTGCCGAATCGCCTAAGTCTTCTCTTTCTTCCATGTCTTGTATAATTTCGGGACTTAGCTCCTCCATTACTTGATTTTGGGCATTTTCCAACGCCTTATTTTTGCGTAACTTCCTGCGCTCGGCAATTCTTTTGAGCAAACTTGCCGTAATATTGAGAAAGTTTGCCTCCGTAATGATACCCAATAAGTTGCCATCTTTGACCACAGGCAGGCAGCCTATCTTTTTTTCGCGTAAAATGTTCATGGCATCATTCACCGTTGCGTCAGGCGAAATGGTGAAAGGCTCGCGAATCATGAGGTCTTTGATGTAGAGGTCGGCTTGCTTGTGTTTGGCGTTTTGATTGAAATAACGCAATAAGATACGCGAAGTTATCAGACCTGCCAACGTGCCGTCTTCATTTTCTACGGGCAAATAGCGTATGCGCTGCCAATCCATGATGTCGGCGGCAAATTCGGGAATATCTTTTTCGTTGATGGTAATGACATCGGTATCCATAAACTCTTCGACAACCAAATCGGTAGGCTCCCAAGTAACGATGTCTTCTATTCGCGCCAAATCCCAATGATGAACAGGCACGTTTTCTTTCTGTTTGAGGGCAGTAGCCGCCGTAATTGCCGTAACTACTTCCTCGCGTGTGGTCTGTTTGATAAGTTGGTTGAAAGATTTTAACGCCCAAATGCTGCCTGTCTGCCCTGCGGCAATGCGTTCTTCTACCGTTCCGATATATTTATCAATATCCTGCGCATTTACCCCTTCCTTTTTAAGCCCTTCACGCGCCATGGGCAACAGTTCTTTTTTGAGCAGCTCTACGGTATTGATTTTTTTGCCATTGAGCCAAAAAATCTCTACCCCTAAGCCACTACGCGCCGCCTTCATAAAATTAGAACGCGCATCATCAAAATCCATCACCTGACTGACATCTTTACAATGCTCATCAAAAACATTCATCACCCCTAACCAGACGGCTGCATTGGCTACCTCATCAATCACTGTGGGACCGGCAGGAAAGATGCGGTTTTCTATGCGCAAATGTGGCTGCCCATTGTCAGAAATGCCATAACAGGCTCTATTCCAACGATATACCGTAGAGTTGTGTATTCTTAGGGCGCGTAAAATAGGGATTCTGCCTTCGGAAAGGGCTTGCAAAGCGTCTTCTTCTACGTCGGTGGTGAGTAGGATACGAAAGCGCATCATGTCTTCTTTATACAAATCGACGATAGAATTTTTGAGCCAACTATGCCCAAAAGTAACCCTTGGAGAACGCTCACGCAAGTATTCCGACGACACGCGCGTATCTACCGATTGGCGGAAAAGGGCAATGCGTGTTTCGCTCCAAAGCCTGCGCCCGAAAAGCAGGGGCGAATTGCCACACATAGAAAGCATAGGGGCAGAAATTGCCTGCGCTACATTGTACTTGCGGACAAAATCTTGGGGCGCAACCTGCAAATGCACCTGAAAGCTGGTATTGCAGGCTTCTACTAATGCCGAATCGTGCATAAAACTTAGCTCATCGATGCCCTCGATTTTGAGTTCGTAGTGGTCGCGCCCGCGTTGTTTTTTGAGCGCGTCCATAAGGGCGTGATAGCGTTCGAAGGGGGTCAGGTTCGAATTGGTAAGGTCGAATTTGCGAATCGTGGGCAGAATCCCCGTCAGGATATAATCGAGTTCCATCTCTTTGAGATTGCGCGATAGCAGCTCTAATAGTTCTAAGATTTCCCCTTCCAAATCGGAAAGACAGGAGCCTGTAAAGACCTGCGGTTTCATGTTTGCTTCTATATTGAAGCGTGCCAATTCGGTGGTGAAAGAAGGGTGTTGGTTGAGCTTTTTCAACACGTCTAAATTGCAGGGCGCGGGCTTGGCATGGTCGTCTATTAGGCAGATTTCTTGCTCTGCCCCAATACGTTTGATGTTTTTTTCGAACTTATCCTCTGCCAACATCTGCTCTAAGGCTTGAATGTCTTTGAGTAGGTGGCGGACAAAGACGTTGAGTTCTTCGCGATTGTCGGCAATGCGAACTTTTAAATCACCCATAAGATTATAGATTGAAGTGGGAATACAAAATATTTGTGTGCTTTTATAGCCTAAAAGATAGGAAATATTTTTCAGATGCCGCCTCTCTACAAGTCAAAGACACAATTTTTTTATCGCCTAAGTGGTCTTTCTGTAAAATTCTATTAAAAAATCCTACCGACTGCTATTCTACCAACAAAAATAGTAATTTTGCAGAGCCGCTTTCCTTTTTCTTTTGCCTACTTTCCGCTTCCATGACCGAAATTCGCACTTATAGCATCAGAATCGCATTGATATTGGCACTGCTTGTCTATGCCGCTCGCCTTTTTGATATGCAAATCTTATCGGACGAAATGCGCGTGCAGGCGGAGAACGTATCCATTCGTACCCTGACCGACTACCCTGCGCGTGGGCTGGTCTATGACCGCAAAGGACAACTTTTGGTTGCCAATGAGCCTGTTTTCGATATAGAGATTATCGCCAAAGAACTCAAAATCAAGGATACCCTTGTTTTTTCCCAACTCTTGGGGCTGCCCCTCGAAATCCTAAGAGAACGCCTCCAAACAGCTAATACAGGCTTGCAACGCTACAAACCATTTCTGCTGCTCAAACAAATTACGGTTACGCATTATGCCAAAATGCAAGACCGCCTTTCCGACTACAAAGGCATTTATGTTTCGCCCCGTACCATTCGCACCTATCCCCATCAAAATTTAGCCGCCGCCTTGGGTTATGTGCGCGAAATAGACCAGCTCATGCTCTCGCGCGATACGGCAGGCTACTACAACAAGGGCGACATCGTAGGCATCAGTGGTATCGAAAAAAGCTACGAAACTTTTTTGCGTGGCAGGCGTGGCACGCGCTATGTGCTTTTCGACCGCTTGGGCATACAAAGGGGAGCATACAAAGATGGCAAATACGACACACTACCCGAAGCAGGCAAAAATTTAGAGTCGAGTATTGATTTAGAATTGCAACAGTATGGCGAGTATTTGATGCAAAACAAAATCGGTAGTATCGTCGCGATAGAGCCAGCCACAGGTGAAATTTTGGCACTGATTTCTGCCCCTACCTACAATCCGAACCTACTCACAGGCGAGGGCATCGATATTTCGCGCAATTTCGTCAATCTGACCTCTAACCCCTACAAACCGCTTTACAATCGCGCCCTGCAAGCCCCCTATCCGCCCGGCTCTACTTTCAAATTGGTGCAGGCACTTATTGGGCTACAAGAAGGCGTTTTGGATACCGTAGATACGCGCATCTCCTGTACGCAGGAATTGGTCAAATGTCATGCACACCCTTCGCCCTTAGATGTCAAAGGCTCGATACAACACTCTTGCAACCCTTTCTATTTCAAAGCCTTTAATAGAATCATCAAACAAAATAAGGTCAAAAATGAAAAAGAAGACACGCGCTTGGGGCTTGAAAATTGGACACGACACGTACATTCTTTCGGATTGGGCAAACCTGCCAGCAGCGACCTTGCCAACGAAAAATCAGGCTTAATTCCTTCGGTAGCCTATTACGATAAAATCTATAAAAAGCGCGGTTATGATTGGAAATTGGGCAATATCTATTCGGTTAGTATTGGGCAGGGCGAAGTAGGACTCACGCCCCTACAAATGGCAAACTTAGCCGCCATTATCGCCAATCGCGGTTTCTACTATCCGCCGCATATCATCAGAAAAATAGAAGGCAAGCCCTTTGAGGGCGAGCATCTGACCAAACGCTATACTACCGTTTCCGCCCCTTACTTCGAGTACCTCATTCGGGGCATGGAAGATGTAGTGAAGGCAGGAACTGCGCGTCGTGCCGCCCTTAGCGATGTCGTCATCTGTGGCAAAACAGGAACGGTACAAAATCCGCATGGCGACGACCACTCTGTTTTTATCGCCTTTGCGCCTAAAAATAATCCTAAAATTGCGATTGCCGTTATTGTGGAAAATTCAGGCTTTGGTGGCACTTGGGCTGCCCCCATTGCCAGTTTGATGATAGAAAAATACCTTAAAGGCGAGGTTTCGGAAAAAAGTCTGCACGACAAAGAAGAACACGTCTTGAAACTCAATGTGATTGAAAAACAAGAAAAACGCCGCCTCTACCGCCTCTATCGCGATAGCCTCAAAAGGTTGGGAAAACCCATTCCCGAAGAACTCATAGAGAAAAAGCCCGATTCCATTCCTGCCGACAACGACAGCATTCCGCCTGCCGAAACGGAGGAAAAAAATCCTACCTTAGCGCGAAAAGAAGAGGAGTAGCTTTTTCCTACAAAAAAGGTTCAGTCCAAATTTTATTTCGCTTCAAATTTGACAACGCAAGACTTTTCTTTCATCTCAAATTATTTCCCATGCAGCAACTTTTTTTGTCGTTCCGCCTTCTTTTTTTGATGAGCCTTCCTTTTTTGTGGGCTTGTGAGAAAAACAATCAGACCTCGCAAGAAAATAAAACGACGCAAAATTCTACTACTCCACAGAAAACACGCGCCGTTCCTGCCTTTGATGCTGATTCTGCCTTCTTTTTTGTAGAAAAACAGCTAAGTTTTGGCACACGTCAGCCCAACTCGGAAGGACATCGAAAAACAGGCGATTATCTTATCGAAACCCTCAAAAGTTATGGGGCAGAAGTAACCGTACAAGACCTCGACCTCACCGCACACGACGGCAAACGCCTACAAGGGCGTAATATCTTTGCCGCGCTCTATCCTGAAAACAAGCGCAGGATTTTATTAGCCGCCCATTGGGACACGCGCCCACAGGCAGAAAACGACAAGGAGCGTCCCAAAGAGCCTATCTTAGGTGCAAATGATGGCGCAAGTGGCGTGGCAGTGCTTTTAGAATTGGTCAGAACCCTACAAAGTGCAGCCGAAAAGCCTGCCGTAGGGATTGATATTGCCTTGTTTGATTTGGAAGATTATGGCGAAAGTGCATACAAAGATTCGTATTGTTTGGGTTCGCAATATTGGGCGAAAAATCCGCACAAGCCCAACTACACCGCCTATTATGGTATTCTGCTCGATATGGTAGGGGCTAAAAATGCCATCTTCGGATTGGAAGGCGTTTCGATGGAATTTGCGCCTTCTATTATGAATAAAGTCTGGACAAAAGCCGAAATGCTTGGTTATGGGGCTTATTTTAGACGTATCCAAACGGGACATATCATCGACGACCACTATTACGTCAATACTTTGGCAAAAATCCCGATGATAGATATTATCCAACACGACCCCGAAAACGGCGATTCCTACTTTGCTCCCCATTGGCACACACATCAAGACAACCTCGATATCATAGACCGCGAAACGCTCAAAGCCGTAGGAACGACGGTGCTACACGTCTTGTATGAGGAGGAAGTGGTGTTGCAATAGGGCTTAAAAATATAAAAATGACACTACCCAAAATTCTTATCACGGGGGGAACAGGTTTTATCGGCTCGCAACTCGCCTTGCAGCTTCTTTCCGAAGGCTACTCGGTGCGTATCCTTTCGCATAGTGGCTATGTGCCGCCTTTTTTAGAGGAGGCTCTTTCGCACAAACGCCTCGAAATGGTGAGTGCCGACTTAAATGACCACATTTCTATTCAGAAAGCCGTACAAGGGGTTGCCAGAGTGGTACATTTGGCATGGAGTACCGTTCCAAAAAATGCAACAGACAACTTAGTTTATGATGTGCAGAGCAATGTAGTGGGCAGTATCCAACTTTTTATGGCTTGTGTGGCAGAAAAAGTGGAAAAGGTCGTCTTTGTTTCGTCAGGAGGAACGGTTTATGGTGTGCCACAACAGTTGCCTATTTTGGAAACGCACCCCCTACAACCTATTTCGGGCTATGGGCTTTCAAAAGTGAGTGTAGAGCAGTATTTGCACCTTTTTGGGCATCTGCACCAACTTCCCTATTTGGTCTTGCGGGTGGCAAATGTCTATGGCAGAGGGCAGAACACGCGCAAAGGACAGGGCGTTATCGGAATTTGGGCGAACAAACTCAAAGCAGGTGAGCCGCTCGAAATTTGGGGTAGCGATACCATCATTCGCGACTACGTACATGTGCGCGATACGGTGCAGGCGATTAAGATGGCACTTTTTCATCATTTAGACCCCAAAAAAGAATCGCCTATCTTCAATGTAGGCACAGGCAGGGGCTATTCCCTCAAAGAGTTGCTCGATTTGGTGCAAAGTTTTTTCCCCAAGCCGCTCGATGTACGCTATATAGACCAAAACCGCCCTTTTGATGTGCCTGCCAATGTGCTTTGTATCGAAAAAATAAAAAACGTCTTGGGTTGGCAGCCTCAAATTTCCATAGAGGAGGGCTTAGGTGAGATTTTTTACAAAGATTCTAACCCTGATTAAGTCAGCAAGTAAAAAGTCGTAAGCAGGTGACTAATAATAAAAAACAGGATTTGTCCTAACCTGTGTAGGATAAATAGGCAGAGCCTCAAATTGTGCTTTCAAATAGTCATATAATAGTTCTACGGTAAAAATTTCACTTTCATAATGACCGATGTCGCAAATCAGGATTTGATTTTCGGCATCAAAAAATTCGTGGTATTTGTAGTCGGCTGTTATGAAAGCCTGCGCCCCTGCTTTTTTGGCAGCCTGCAAAAGAAAACTGCCTGCGCCTCCACAGAGGGCTACTTTTTCTATGGTTTCATGGCAGAGAGCGGTGTGTTTGAAAAAGTGTAGGTGAAAGGCTTTTTTGAGCAAGTTGAAAAAGTCTTGCGTGGGGAGCGGTTTGGGGAGTTTCCCGATAAGTCCCGCGCCTGTTTGTTTGTGTTGGTGTAAAAGTGGCTCGCCTGCTTGGTTTTTTTTAGGAGCTAAAATCTGACGATTTTCCAAACCTAAGCGGTCTGCGATTTTATCATTCACGCCCTCGCGCACGTTGTCCAGATTGGTGTGAATGGCATAAAGGGCTACTTTCTTTTCTATTGCCGTCCAGACGGCGCGTTCTACATAGTTTTTGCGGTTTATCTTTTTTAGCCCCCCAAAAATAATGGGGTGATGCGCCACTACCAAATTACAACCCTTTTGATGGGCTTCTAATACCACTTCTTCGGTCATATCTAAGGCTACCACTGCGCCCGAAATTTCCATTTGAGGAAAGCCTACTAAGAGTCCTGCATTGTCGTAAGATTCCTGTAAGGGCAGAGGCGCAAGGGCTTCTAAATGTGCTATGAGATTAGAAAGGGCTATCATGGGCGTATAGTTGGAAGGTAGTGTTAAGTTCTACGAAAAGCCTTGTTTTGTCAAATTAGAAACGAAATAAAATTTGGACAGAACCCTTTTTTAGGTCTGAAAGCCCTTTTTTATTTCAATCTCACTGCGGACAAGGCAGTGCCTTGTCCCTACATTTGCATCTATTGAGGGTGTAAGTTGCTTTTATCCTTCGTTTTCTTTTTCAATGCTTCCCTCGATTTCTTCTTGTGTAGGGTCTTCTATTTTTTCGTCGAGTTCTTCTTCTATCGTTTCGCCTTCGTTTTGGGGTAGGTTTTGCCACAATTCTTTTAGGTAGGCTACTAAGCTATCTGCGGCAAGCATCTGATTGACCAGCACAACCGACTGCCCCTTGACAAGGCAGATGCCCGATTTGAAGTTGCCCTTTTCATAGCGCAACAGATAGCCTTTGGCTTTGAACTTATCTTCCCATTTTTGTAGGGCTTTGTTTTTTTTCTGACTCATAAAGCAAGGAACAAGGAAAGGAAACAAGGAAAATAGAGGGCGCGTGGGGCTAAAAACGAGGCTCTGCAAAGGCAAAAGAGGGCTTGTAGAGCCTTGTTATGGTTACTATTAGGCTTGTTTTTTCGCTTCAATGACCTTTTCGAGACGCAAGACCAACTCATCAAAATTGATAGGTTTGTGCATGACATCATCAAAACCTGCCGCGCTAAATTCTTCGGCAGTATAGTTTTTAGCATTTCCCGTAAGGGCAAAAAGTGGAATATTCGCCTTTTCCACATCTTGTAGGGCGCGAATCTTACGCGCACACTCCATGCCGTCCATCTTGGGCATCGCAATATCGAGCAGAATCGCGACGTATTGGTGCTTTTCAAGGCGTTCTAAGACCGCTTCGCCATCGCGCACCATATCGATGCTATAATTTTGGAACTGCAAGACGCGCTTGGTGATGTTTTGAATGACGGTACTATCTTCGGCTATTAAGATTTTCTTGTTCGAGTTTTTGTTCGTGAGGCTCATAAAGCTATGAAAGGGGAAACAGTGGAAAATGAGAAACAAGACATAAAAGTGCCTTTGGGAAAAGACCCTTGCCTAACATCTTTTTGCAAAGATAGCACTTTTTTAAGAACGTGCTTTGCCTTGTGCTATAATTTTGCCCATTCTTTCCCCTTTTTTAGCTACAATTTAGATAAAAGATGCAATCTTTTCTAAGACTACCGCTTTCCAAAGCATCTTGTAATGCCCCACTTTTTCGGGCGCAAAGAGTTCTATCTTCGGATTGGCGGTTGCTACCGATTCGGCAAAGGCAAAGGGCAAGACCCTATCATAGCGGTCGTGAATGAGTAGTATTTCTGGCACAGTGAGCTTTTTAGACTGTTCGCTGACGCGAATTGCCTGCACTTTTCTATTAAATTTTTGTTCTACAAAGTTGAAGATGCGCTCGGTATTAGGGCGCGAAAGGTGCATATATTGGCTAAAATTCAGAATTACGTCCTCGATTTTATCAGGCGTGCTTAATAAAATAAGTTTTTTAATCTGTTTTTTAGGATAATCGTGTAAAGAAAGCACCGAAGCACCACTACCAAAGGAGTGTCCTATCAAAACCTCTATTTGCGATTCCTGACGCAAAATCTGGTCGATAAGGCGTGCAAATTGTAGCATATTGGTCTGTTTGCCCTCGCTTGCCCTATGTGCGGGACCATCAAAAGCCAATACTTCATAGCCTTTGTTTAATAGTAGTTGTACGATTGCACCAAAATTTCCTGCATGCCCGTCCCAGCCATGTACCAAAAGGGCTTTTTTGGTAGCAGTTTCTTGGTGTGGATTTTTCCAGCGGTAGAAAGAAAGGGCTTTGTTTTCAAAACGATAAACGCTTTGGTGGGCTTGTGCCAAAATTGCCTTCTCTTTGTCGGCTACTTTTTGGCGGCGTGGAGTTGCAAAAACTTGAAAGGCTTTTTTTGCACCCCAATCGGGAGCTATCAAAAAAGCCGTATTCAGGTATAGGCGGTAAGCAGAAAGGATAATTTTCATAGACTAATAGAAACGAGGTAATGGAAATAAGGTAATAGGAACGAGGTAGTAGGAGAAAAATTTATACCTAACGGTATTTTAGTAAAACGCTCACACTGCCAAAAAAGTTAGTTTTTAGCTACAAACGCTTAGGCGAGCAGTTCGGTCTGAATCATATCTTCGAGCTTATCTAAGGCATGGTAGAGATAGCGCATATCGCCTGTAATTTTGCCAATCGCTACGCCGCCTTCTATCAGGGTAATCATCAGAGAAGCAAAATTCGCAGGGCTAACGCCTTTTCGCATTTCGCCTTTTTCTATGCCTTTGATGATGATGCGCTCGATGTTTTGCCGCCAAAAAAGAATCGCCTCTACTACTTTTTCCTTCAAAAGTGGGTGCGTGTCATCTACTTCGGTGGCGGCGTTGATGATGGGACAGCCCCCAGAAAAGTGCTTGAAATTCAGTCCGTTTCTATAAAAGGTGAGAAAGGCACGCAGTTTTTCGGCGGCGTTGGTGGCAGGTGCTTGTAGGCTTTCAATGGTTTTGATGATTTTGGCAAAATTGTGTTCGAAGGCGGCTAAGGCAAGTTCGTCTTTATTGGCAAAATTTCCATAGATAGCTCCTTTGGTTAAGCCTGTCGCAAGGGTCAGGTCGTGCATAGAAGTTCCTGCATACCCTTTGGTGTTGAAGATGGGGGCGGCTTTTTCTATGATAAAATGGCGTGTTTTTTCAGCTTTCGACATAAAACGGTTCGCGTGCAAATTGAAAAAAAGAGAAGCGACAAGAAGATGCCACAAAAATATACCATTCGGTATTAGAAAACAAATCAAAAGCCGCTTTTTAAAAAAATTAAGATGCTTTTTTTGAAAAGGCACAGAGGCTGCCTATTCTGCCTATCCTGCCTGCCACATTTTGGGACACAAAAGCGCGAAAAAATTTGTGGCTATTATTTTTTTTACTATCTTAGCCCTATTAAACACAAAGAACTGCCCCCTATGAGAGAGCAGTTCTAACAGTTTCAACAATTAAACCAAATAAATCCCTAAAAATGTCTGTTCTTTCAAGACATTATGACTTTAGGGGATAAATAAGTCGTCAAAAAGTTTGAAGACCTATTCCAAATAATCCTATCCTAAAAACTAAGCATTTCTTTCTAATCGTATCCTTTTCAAGAGGAGCGGTTAGAAATGAATCGAGGCTTTGGCAGAGTTGAGCTTGGCTACTTTGCCAAAGTTTTTTCCTGTTTAGGAGGCGCGTATCCTTTCGGCGTGCGTTGCATTTCTTGGCGCATTTCTTGGCGATTATCGCGCTTGGGTGCGTTGGCAGGCGGAGAGGTTGCTTATTTGCCTTCTAAGGTTATGCTAAGATACGCAAAGTTTGTTTGCGCGTCATATTCCTTCGACAAAGCCTATGCGAAGGCTCGACGAGCGGGCGTTTTTGTACGACAAGCCTCGAAAGGCACTTTTCTTTTTTCTTTCCTTTATCGCTACGCTTCTTTTTATTCTCTTTTCGGCGCATCAAGCCCTTTTTTTATGAAAAAGATATTGGTTTTTGTCAATCTCACGCCACAAATAGAGCCGCTCCTGTGTTATGCGTTCCTTTTTGCAGAAGAGTATGGCGCAGAGGTGCATGTGCATCACATTGTTTCGGAAGAGGCTTCGCTTTCAGAGGCTTTTGCTACCTTAGAAGCGATTGCAGAACGCGAGCGCAACCAGCGTGCTGTGGGCATAGAGATTGCCGTTCGCAAGGGCAAATTTATCACACAAATAGGCACTTCGGTAGCGGAAGTATGCCCCGACCTAACCCTTATGGGGATAAGTAGCCGTACCCAAGTAGAACAATTTTTGACAGGCGATGCCCTTGGCGAGGTCTTAGACAAAGGACGCTGCCCACTTTTGCTTGTGCCTGCGGAGGCTATTCCGCCTACGCGCTTTAGCCATTGGCTTTATGCTTCCGACTTCGACCCTGCTGATGCCGATGTCTTAGATGCCCTTTTGCGGATTTCTAATTTTTTACATTTTCAAATCTCCTGCCTTCATATCTCGACACACAACCACAAATTGGAAATAGAGCAGCTCAAGATGCAAAATTTGGCGAGCCTATATTGGGAAACGCCCCCTGAAAAGTTGCGTTTTCATACCGAATCTGCCCCTACGGTAGAGGCAGGCTTAGAGGCGTTTTTAGCCACTCACCCCACCGATTTGATGGTGATGCTCACCCGTGAGCGCACTTTTTTAGAAGGGCTGTTTCATAAGAGCCTTACCAAACAGATGTCGCGACAGAGCAAGACTTGTATTTTGATGATGAAGATTTGAGGCGACTGTATAGTAACGGTGTTAAGTTTTTTGAAAAGCCTTGTTTTGTCAAAGTTTTGTCAAATTAGAAACGAAATGAAATTTGGGCTAAACCTATTTTTTAGCTCTGAAAGCCTTTTTTATTTCAATTTCACTGCTAAAAAGGCAATGCCTTGTCCCTACCACTTGCGTCTGTTTTTTAGAATTTAACATCATAGGGGTTTGGGGCATTTAAGGCTTTTGTCGTTGCAAGAACGCCGATACAGTTTTAAAAAATCATAAAAGACAAAAAAAAAGACAACCTATTAGGCTGTCATTTTTTGTTTTGTTTGTTACCCATTTTCAGTTGCGTCTCACGACAACTTTCGTTTATACTTTTATTCTTTTACGATTTTGTATGCCTGATTTTGCCCATCTGCGCGTATTGCTTTGAGCAAATAAATACCTGACGGATAGGCACTTAGGTCGAGGTCTGTTTGCGTTTCTTGGGCTTCTATCACTTTTGTCTGCAATAAGCGTCCTTCTGCATTGTAGAGTTGGAGGTACTGCGGTTGTATCTGACCGAAGACAAGGCTGACGCGGTCTTGGGTCGGATTGGGATACAAAAGCCCTTCTTTTGCTGCCTGCCCAAAAATGCTTGCACTGCGAATGTGTGAATACTTAGTGCTGCCATCTTTTTCTACAATGTAGAGGCGGTAGTAGTAGAGGCGATTGGGTTCTACCTTCGTATCCACAAATTGGTAGAGATTCCCTTTTGCTGTAAGGGTTGTGATAGGGACAAATTGATTTGGTTTTTCTTCTGTGCTTCTTTCCAAAACAAACTTATCTAAGTCTTGGTCGGAAATAATTTCCCAATCTAAGATGATGACTTGCTCGCCTGCTTTGGCTTCGAAGCGCACCATTTCTACAGGCAAGATTTCAAATTCGGATTGTGCAGTGCCGAAATCGGAAAAGCCTACCAAGCCATGACGTGAAACGTCATCTATGAGCAAACTTCCGCAAGTGCCTGTGGGAATTGTCCAGCCCCCTGTTGCGCCGTGTGGCTTTTTCATCACTTGCGCCGCTATGCCACACATATTGGTATAGAGGCGGTTGTAAAGCGTTGCCGAATACACGCCGTCGCCTGCGATGGCAGTACCTGCGGCATCATGGGCGTTGATAGTCCAGAAACCATTATCGGCGGCATCACAGCTAAATTGGTAGCTACATTCTGTTTGATTTGTACCGCCCGGTAGGGTTGTGTATTCATTGAAGTATGCCAAAAGGTTGTCTATTGTCGTTGCACTTGTGAAGTTGATGTTGGCGAGTTGGTAGCCTTTCCCTTCTACAAAGGTATCGTCGCTGGCGATTTCTTCCTTCTTATTGACATTGAAGCGAAGCCCACCCGTAGAAGAAGGTATGGTGATTCTGATATAACGCGCATCAAAAGGGGTGAGTGCGATAGTATTGATGTCGTTTCCTGTACCTGTATTAGAAGGAAAACCTGTAGGCACGCTACCATAATTCACCCAAGTTGTGCCGTTGGTGCTATATGAAAGGTTGATATTGCCGACTACATAGCGGTCGTTATCAAAACAAGAGGGGCAGCCACTCAAAACCAGTTCGCTGATATTAAAGTGTGTTACGCCTAAATCTATTTGTGCGTAATTGTTCCAAATCCAGCGATTCCAGCCCTGTCCGCCAAGCCAAGGCTGATTGGCTATCCAAGACCCCGTTGTTAGGTACATATTTGCATCTGCCAAATAAGGTATGACTACTTCTACGGGCGCAGAGGTAACAATTTCGGAATGTTTAAGTCCGACGGGGAAATCATAGCTCCCTAAGCTATTGTGGTAGCGTCTGATGCGCCCTTCTATAAAGCGGTCTATGTTATGCCCCTGAACGGCGTTTGTGTTTCTGTTTTTGATAACAACCTCGAAAGTGCTTTCGGTTCGGATTCTGCCGCGCAGGAAAGAAAGCGTGCCTGTGTTGCTTAGGATAAGATTGCCTATGCCTGTATAAACGTCTGTGCCTTTGGTTAGGGTTGTGGCTACAATAACAAGCGCGTCGCTGATGCCATCGGGGTGAGGGTCGTTCAAATCGGTATATTGGTTGTTGATGACAACGTCATTAAATTCGCCCTGTGCTGTGGCGGTGCGTATGTAATACTGTTTTTGCAAGCCTATGAAATCGACACGACCAGCGTTAGGGGTAGAAAGCGTACCTGAATGGATAAAATCGCCACAGACCTCTAATTTTTTCCCTGCTACAAAACCCAAAGAAGGGTTGCTCGTTCCATTTGCTACGTGTATGTCGCGACAAGATGCCCCGTCTTTATCGATGATAGGATAATTAGGACAGGCATTGGGTATCAAGACATTATAGGCACAAGAGGGAATCCCGTTGGGGTCGCAGCCTGCAAAAGTCCAGTTTTGTGGTTTAAACCAATCTGAATCTACTGAACCGTTCCACACATATACGTCGGTGGGGGGGAGACCGACAGGTGGTTCTTGTAGCTCATACGCACCTCTATCCACGACACAATACATCGGGCGCGTAAAACCGCCCTTGTCTGTATTTAGACCCGTAGTAGCCCAAGCTGCATTGCTGCCATTATCCACTGCCAAACTTGCAGGCTGCAAGCGGAAGTCGCCAGCCGCTGCATTTACAAAAAGAGGGTCTTGCACCAAATTCTGATTGGCGACATCAAAATCATAGATGCTATTGGGCTGCACTATGTTGTGCGTAATATTTGTAAAATTGACATTTGTAAAGCCGATTCGAAGAATATCCGAACCCGGGGCATCTGTATTCGTACCGATTCTATTTCCCCAAAAGATGTTGTTCTGATAGTTCAAAACATGGCTATTATTCGCGCCATTGCTTGTAAGCAAAGCCCCTGCTAAGGAAGTGGCAGCATTGCCATAAAAGGTATTATTGATGCAATCGAAGACCATGCGCTGACCCCCTATTACCGACATGCCGCCGCCACTTTGCGCACTGTTTTCATAAATGGTATTATTGACAAACTGCTGCCTTACCGTTGCACTACTAAAACTGCTAAGATAGACATAAGCCCCGCCACCTTGTTCGTTTGCAGTGTTGTGGTGAATGGCGTTGCGGTGATGGTTTGCCATGCCGCCGCGCTCGGTTTCGGAATACATGCCACCGCCACGAAATTCAGAGGCATTGCCATAGATTTGGTTGCTATGAAAATTTGAGGTTGCATCATCTACGATTAGTAGCGCAACGCCACCACCTTTGCCTTGTGCGCCACCTGTTCCATTGTTGGCTGAGTTATCGTAAATCTGATTCCCCGTCGCGTTTGAGATACCCGAAATGCCACCGCCCGAACTTTGATTAGCTAAGATATACAAGCCACCGCCTTCTAAGGTACTATTGCCGTGTATTTGGTTTTGTTCAAGGTTACAAATGCCCCTATTACCTACTTCCAGTGCTATGCCACCACCTTTGTAAAGGGCTTGATTGTCATAGACATTGTTGCCCGAAATAGTGGTCTGTACAAGTTGCGTCCAGTTATTAGAAAAGCGTCCTGTAAAGACTGCTATGCCGCCGCCGCCATTGTTGGAACTGTTCTCATAGACCTCATTGTTGGTAATGGTTAGGCTGCCGCCACCGTTGTCTGCCCAAATACCACCACCGCCCATTACAAAGTTTGTCGGGTTGCTCGAAGTGCCTGCACTATTGCCATGAACGCGATTGTTGTTGATGATGATATTGCCTCCTTGGGCAGGATTTTGCGTCCAGATTCCACCTCCCGATATAAAGCCAGAGCCTGTAAGGGTGTTGTCGTAGATGTCGTTATTTTCAAAAATAATCGTGGCAGGACTTTGATGCCAGCTATTCCGCGCCCAAATACCTCCACCAGAACCTACTGCGGTGTTGTTATGAATTTGGTTTTCTTCGAAAATAGTCGTTATGCCTCTTCTATTGTCAAACATAATGCCTCCTCCAGTTGCTGCCTCATTATTGTAGATGTGATTGCGTCTTACCGTAAAACCGCCTGTGGCATTGAAGTCAGTGTAAATGTTCATGGCACCGCCTTGTTGCGCTTGGTTGCCATAAAAGGTATTGTCTTCTATGATTTGCGTTCCGCGCCCTTCTACAAAAAGTCCGCCTCCGAAGGCGTGTGCGCCTGCGCCTACTGCTGTGGAAAGAAGGTTGTTATAGACGGTATTGTGTGTGAAATTAAGGACAGCCCCTCTTTGCAAGACATCTACTCCTGCGCCATAGGCGTAGTTATTGACGCTGGTATTGGAATGAACGGTGTTGTAGGTAAAATTGGTTGTTCCATCTGCTTTATTGTGCAGATGCACGCCTCCTGCTCTCGACCAAGTGCTTGTACCCAAGTTTTTACTATTCGAAACTTGATTCTGTGTAATGGTTAGCGTACCACTATTTTCTGCATAGATGCCTGCCCCAACAGTGGTTGCGCCGGGAATGGGAATATAGCGATTTACATTTTGGTCTATGACGTTATTTTCCACCAAAAACGTGCCTGCGGCGTTGTTATTGATAAGATAGATGCCGCCGCCTTGCTCCCAAGCCTGATTGTTGATGAGGTGGTTGTTTCTAAAAATTTGTGTGGCGGCTACATTCATAGTCGCATGAATCCCTGCTCCTTTTACACTCCAAGGCGCACTGCCTGCGTGTCCGCCCTTGATGGTAAAGCCATCTAAAATAGTGGTATGCCCTGCTGTGGTGTAGGTAGAAACAACGACGTGATAGACGTTGTCGTTTCCTGTCGTGCCTTGATAGCCGCCATTGTTGATGTCGAAGTTGTCGTCGTCGTTCAAATCGCCACTCAAGATGGTTTCATTTGCTTGTCCTGGGGCAAAGTTGTTGCGTGCCGCCGTAGTTGTTTCCGTTCCTGCAAAGCCGCCATAAACCTGTACGCCCGATTTGAGCAAAATACTACGCTGTTGGGGTAGCGTACAAGTGGGGCAGGTGTACCAGACTTGTGTGGGCTTGTAAGTCCCTGCCGCGACCCAGACCTGCTCACCTGCATTGGAGGCGTTTATCATGCCTTGCAAGTCGTTTGAGGCGTTCGCCCACGAGGAGCCGTCACCTGTGCCTGTGGCAGTAGGTTTTACATAACGAATTTGTGCTTGTGCAAAAGTAGTGAGTAAAAGTAATGCTACAAAGCCACAAAATTTTGGAAAGAAGGTAGAGATTCTCATGATACTTGATGGTTTAGGATTGGTGTTGGGCGCACCCGTGTTTGTTCTGCTCAAAATTACAAAGTCCTAACCTTAGAACATAGCTTTTGTCTTGCCCGCGCATACGCTATCACTTCGCTTCTTATACGGCATTGCTACTTTAAATCGTAGAAATTGCCTTTTTGCCGCTTATTTCTTCATGCAGGCTTCTCAATTTGTCAATCTTTACTTCAAAATCAGGGTGTTGCGTTTGCTTCTTTTGTGTATTTTCTCTTACTTTGTCAGAACCTACCCTTGTATTTATTGTTTATTAAGAGTTGTATTGCCCTTGTGTGTTGCAGGCTTGTGCCTGTTAGCAAGCAATCTTTTTCATAAAATAGCCTTTTACGCACAAAGTTTGCGCAATCATACCCCGATTTATCTATGCAAACCAATAACCTTACGCGCTTTTCTACGCTTTTTGCCTTTGCTCTTGTGGTATTGGGATTGGCTGCCTGCCAAGGGCAAAACCATTCTTCAGGTGCGTCAGATTTCAATACGCTTTTTGGTTTCGAATCAACGCCGCTGCTTTCACTCGACATCGAGGCATTGAAAGATTCGGCAGATGCCCTTTGGCAACGAGGCAATCAGGCAGAGGCTACACTTTTGTATGAGCATCTCGAAGCTGCCTCACAAGCGCAAAATGCAATGCCCATGCGCATCTATGCCAATCTACAACTTGTCAATGCACAGGCAGATAGATTTACCAATATCTCACACATCACAAGGCTTGAAAATCTTTGGAAAGACCTCGAAGCAGAGCCCTACACCGAAATAGCGCATTTAGATTCGCTCAAAGGCATTTTTTTGCAGTGCATTGCAGGTTTGTATTACACCGAAAAAGACTTTGAGAAGGCTCTCTTTTACTTTCAAAAGCAGGGCGAACTTCAAGTCAAGACAAAGGGCGAGATGTCCCTTGTGGTTCATAATAACATTGCCACTTCTTTTTTAGAGATGGGAAAACCCAAAGAAGCCTATCAAATCTTAAAGCCTGTGATTGAAAAGGCGGCTACAGATTATACCGCAGTGGGGGGAATTTTGTATTGCAACTACATGAACGCCTATATAGGGGTTGCAAAAGATTCGCTTTCCCCAAAGATTATCCAACAGTTTGTAGAAGGCTTTTATGAAAAAAGTGTTGAAAATCTGAAAAAACAGCGAAAAGACCTACACTTTCTCTATTCTTTCCAAGAAGACTACTTTCATATTCGAAGCAAACTTGCCCAAGATACGCCTACCAAACTTCGCTATTTAGACAGTGCTTTGCATTATACCGAGCGTATCCTAACGGTGCAAGACGGGGCTTTATGGCAAGAGCAAAAGCAAAACTTGCTTGCAGAAAAGCTACACCTAATCCTTGCCCAGAAAGGGGATACAACGCAGATAGCACTTTTCGAAGCCTATATCCGTCAGGGAAATGCGATTCTGAAACAAAATCAGTCGCTTTTTCGCAAGACCTTAGCACAAACGCAAAGGCTACGGCAGCAAGAAAGAGCCTACTTCTTGGCGCAATATCAGCGCGAGCAGTTACAACTTTTTATCCTGATAGGAGGACTGGTCTTTTTGCTACTCTTTTCGGCGGCTCTCTTTTTGTATCGCGAATGGCGATTGAATTTGCTCAAAAAAAAGCGCGTGGAGGCACAGCTGGCGGTGCATTTGCAGGAGTATCAGGTCAATTTGGAAGACAAAGCCGCCATAGAAGCCGAGAAAGAGCGCATCGCTGCCTTGTATCACAATAAAATCAAGGAAGAGGAAAGTTTTAGAGAAGAAATTAGCCACTTGGAAGTCAAACTTGCCATGCAAGAAGCCCTTATAGAGCGCAAAGAACAGACGATTAAAGCCATTCAAGACGGCTTGCAGTCGCAAAAGATGGGCTTACCTCAATTGTTGCGCGAGATTAAGCGCGAAAACGAGGTCGAGCTTGAATTGCTCCAAATTACGGAAAATATCAAAAACTTATACCCCGACATTTTTCGCCATTTGCGCCAAGACTATGAATTTTTAAGCACCAAAGAACTCAACGTCTGTGCTTTAAGTTTGATAGACCTTTCTAATAAGGAGATGGCAAATCTGCTTAGTATGAGCCTGCGAGGGCTTGAAAGTCTGAAATATCGCCTCAAAAAGAAACTTGACATGGGGACAGAGCAAGACTTTAAGACCTTTCTTATCGAGCGTTTTGGAGCAGACGCTTAGTTTTTGGGTCTTATTTGGGGGCTTTTTTGTATAAATAAAACGCCACTAAGCCGAAGGTGATATTAGGCAAAAAAGCCACTATTTCGGGCGGGTAGCTGCCACTTTGCCCCAAACTGCGCGAAATAATCACAAAAATTAGAAAGACAAACGCCAAAATAAAACCCAAGGCGATTTGAAAACTTGTACCCTGTCGGGTTTTGCGCGAAGAAACGGCTACGCCCAGTAGGGTCAGCACCAAAATAGAAAAAGGCGAGGCATAGCGTTGGAATTTTTCTACATAATAAATCCCTAAGTCTTGGATTCTGCCGCGCTGCTGTTGGGTGCTGATATAATTTTCTAATTCGGGGAAGGTGAGCGTTTCGTAATAACGGTGCTTGCTCTCAAAGTCTTTGGGTTGTAAAGCGATAAGGGTGTCCAAATCGCGCCCTTCTTTGAGCTTTTCTTTTTCACCGTCAAAATAGTGGATGACGTAATTTTCTAAGTGCCAACTTCGGCGTGCCGTATCCCAAGTAATGACATCGGCTTGTAATTTTTCTATAATTTGATGGTTGATGATTTTTTCTAATGAAAAATAACGCCCTGTATGGGTCTGATTGTTGTAGCTCTGCATATAGGCATAGACATTTTCGCCTACGCGCGAATGGAAATTGCGCTCATCAAAACTATAAGGCTTTTTGATGTAGCGCACCTCGAAGGCGATACGCTCTTTATTGGCATCTGGCACTACCCAACCGCCCAAATAAAAGGAGAAAATTCCGATAAGGGTTGCCCCTGCAAAATAAGGCACAAGCAAACGCCGAAAACTCACGCCCGAACTTAGCATGGCTATCCATTCGGTACGCCCTGCCAAACGCGCCGTAATAAAGACCGTCGCGATAAAGACCAAAAGTGGCGTGATAAGGGTTGCTAAATGGAGAATGAAATTGATGTAGTAATCAAATAAAATTTCCGAAAGGGGAACGGCATTTTTGATAAAATCGTCGCTTTTTTCGCTATAATCTATCACACAAATTACCAAAACCAGAATTAAGACCGTAAAGAGGTAGGTCGTCAGGAATTGAAAAAAGATGTATCTATCTAATAATTTCATACAGAGATAATTTCATACAAAAAGGAGGGCAGGCAGAGATAATTTTAGGCAAAGGCTTCAAAGAAGCCAAGAAACAAGCGGCAAATGAGCCATTCAGTTGGCAGACACCGATAACAGACGCAAAATTAGCCTTTTTGCGCTATTTTGCACCCAAGTTTGCCTTTTTTAAGACAAGGAAAAAAGCCAAAAAAACCTAAGAGCCTGCAAGACGCTTAGGTTTTAACTCGAAGTTAAGAATGTGAGTGTTAAGGTAGTCTATCAAAGACCTAATATAAAGTGCGGTGTATTTTTAGCCATTTAGCTCCTTACACCATAATTGTTTTTGCCTTTATCGCCTTCTTTAAACAAGAGATAAAGCCCATAAAACGGTATCAAGCACCACCAACCGCTATTGCCCACATCATGGCTACGCTTGACCGCCTGCGCAAGGCTTATCCAGCAGAGGAACAAACTTAGTAGAGCTACTAAGAAAAGCGCAGTTGTCGGGTCGTCAGAAGCCACAATATTTAGGAAGTATGTAGCTAAACTATTTGCAACAAATACCCCAATTCCAGTAAGGAAATATTCCAAACGCCCGATGCGTCCAGAAAAAGAGAAAATAGACATATTGATTTAGTTTTTAGTTTTGTACTTTCTTCCGAATAACAATTTGCCACCAAGATTGCCTAACGACTTTGCAGCCTCTTTAAAAAGTTTGGCTTGCTTGATGCTATCTTCTTTGCTCATTGGGCGATTAGCAGAAGTAGCAGTGGCGGAATATTTTGCGTTGGGCGAGGCTTTTTTTTCACAAGCCATCAAGCCCAAAAAAGAAAAACAAAGTGCAAGAGGGAGAATGTATTTTTTCATCAGAAATTGAGATAAAGAGGTTTATTCCATGTAGCCTTTAAATTCTAAAACAGAGTTTCTTGCCAGCTCTACTATTTGGCAGGTAAATTTAATTGTACCCTGAATGTAGATTTTCCGCAGTGTTACGGCGCAAGTTCCTCTTTTGTAATCATAGGTGTTTTGATAGTTCCAAGTAAACTTGTATTCGTCATAGCCGTATTGCGTGCTTGTTTCAGCAACTGACCTTTTTTTGAGTGCAGTACAAGCTCCATAAGATTGAGAGTCGCTTTCGCGCCACACGTTTGCAAATGAAAAAGTGCCGCTTTCACTTGTGTAAAAACACAGAGCCACGTCATTATTGATGGCTATGTTGTCGCGATTCACGCCATCGATGGTATAGTTTGTTACCTTAAAACAGACATCGTCTTGTCCCCAAGCGGTGTAGGTAGAGCAGAGTAGCAAAAGCCACAAAAGCCATGTTTTTTTCATTGTGATAGATAAGTTATGCAGTAAGAAAAGGTGTTTCTACTTAATCCTACGCAAAGAACCTAAAAAAAATATAGTTTTCATAAAAAAATGAAATTGCATGAAATTTCATGCAAGACCTCTCTACCTGCCTCGAGCTTCTTTTCTTAAAAAAGTCTAAAAAATAAGGATAAACCACTATTGCTTGCTTCTCTTTTGCAATATGACGAAACAAAATCTTTTTTTTATTAAAGCCAAAAAAACCTAAGAGCCTGCAAGACGCTTAGGTTTTTAGATTTATTTTTGTAGAAAATTAGCCTCTGTATTTTTTCATAATCACACAGGCATTGTGTCCGCCAAAGCCGAAGGTATTGCTCATGGCTACTTCTACCTGACGGTTTTGGGCTTTGTTGAGGGTTAGATTCAGGGCAGGGTCGATGGTTTCGTCGATGGTTTCGTGATTGATAGTAGGGGGTATGATACCCTTTTCTATCGCCATCAAACAGGCTAAGGCTTCTACCGAACCCGCTGCGCCCAAGAGGTGTCCTGTCATCGATTTGGTCGAGCTAATATTCATCTTGTAGGCATGCTGCTCAAAAACTTTCAAGACGGCTTTGATTTCCTGCTCATCACCTAAGGGCGTAGAAGTGCCATGCACGTTGAGATAATCTACCGCCTCTGGCTCTATTTGCGCATCACGCAAGGCATCTAACATCACATTACGCGCTCCCAAGCCTTCGGGGTGTGGGGCAGTTAGGTGGTGCGCATCAGCCGTAATGCCGCCGCCGATAATTTCGGCGTAAATCTTCGCGCCTCTTGCTTTGGCATGCTCCAATTCTTCTAAAATAAGGCAGGCACCGCCTTCGCCCATGACAAAGCCATCGCGATTTTTATCGAAAGGACGAGAAGCCGTTTGGGGCGAATCGTTGCGCTCTGAAAGGGCTTTCATCGCATTGAAACCCCCGATACCCGAACGGGTAATCGCCGCTTCCGAGCCACCCGTAACGATAACATCAGCTCTGCCCAAGCGAATGTAGGTAAAAGCATCAATTAGGGCGTTGGTAGAAGAAGCGCAGGCAGAAACGGTTACGTAGTTGGGACCTCTAAAACCGTATTTGATAGAAATATGCCCCGAACAGATATCGACAATCATCTTAGGAATGAAAAACGGATTGAAGCGTGGCACGCCGCTCCCTTTGGCAAATCCTTCTACTTCCTCTTCGAAAGTGGTGATACCGCCAATGCCAGACCCCCAAATGACCCCGACGCGGTCGGCGTTGCAATTTTGCCCTACCTGCAAGTTGGCATCTGCAACGGCTTGGGTCGCGACTGCCATTGCGTATTGTGTAAAGATGTCCATGCGCTTGGATTCTTTCCTATCCATGTACTGATGGACATCAAAATTTTTGACTTCGCAGGCGAATTTGGTCTTAAAATGTTCGGTATCGAAGCGCGTAATAGGGGCTGCACCGCTCACGCCTGCTGCCAAATTGTCCCAGTAGCTCTGGACATCATTTCCCAGGGGCGTGAGTGCGCCTAAGCCAGTAACAACAACTCTTTTTAATTGCATCATATCAGGCAAATTGATTTGTATGGGTCTTTTGCGTACTTTTTTTCAAAATTAGGCACATGGCTGCATTTTTCAAAATCTTTGCCCTATTTTTATTAGAAAACTCCAATCGCACAAGCCACAATGAACGCGCTACTTTTGGGAACGGCACAAAAAGAACAAGAGAAGCCGTTTTTTGCCTTTCTCTATCCTTTGTGTTTTTTATTTCCAAATTTTATTTTATCTTAGCCCAAAGAAAGGCGGCTTTCTTATGAAAAGCCTACCGACAAGCCAAACAAACCGAACAAATCGGCTACCTTGAAGGTTTGAAAACCATTCACACGTTTTTAGAAATGCAAAAGCAGGTTTGGTAAATAGAATGATAAACATAAAAAAATGAACCTACAAAATCGCTTGCCTTTGTTTTTTTTAGACCAAAAGCGCAAGACACACGCCTTTTTCTGTGCCTTACGCCTTGTTTTGGGTCTGCTTTTTTTCTTTGGCACTTCCTTTTCGGCTGCTTTTTTGATGGCACAAGAAAACTACACCTTGGAAAATACGGATAGTCTGTATCTGTATCAGTTTTCTATTGAAGATTTGCAGGCGAGCGATTCTGCCGAAAATTATACCTCTTTGGCTACCCAAACGCTTTTGGAAAGAAGGGACGCGCCCAGCGTATTAAGCGTAATGGGGCGGCGCGAGATAGAAAACAGCGGTGCAAGGGATTTGATAGACCTGCTTCGGCTTGTGCCAGGGTTTAATTTTGGCGTAGATGTCAATGGCGTGGTGGGCTTGGGTATGCGTGGGAATTGGGCGCACGAGGGCAAAGTCTTATTGATGATTGATGGCTTAGAAATTACGGAATTGCTCTATGCGACAAATCAATTTGGGAATCATATTTCGCCTGACCAAATCGAGCGCATCGAAATCATTCGAGGACCTGGGTCGGCAATTTATGGGGGCGCAGCAGCCTACGCCGTTATCAATGTCGTAACAAGGGCGCAGTCTGCCTTTCAAGGTTTGGAAGCGACGCAGGTTTTGGGTACGATGGAAAAGCCTAACACGCAGCGCAAAAATCTAAACCTAAGTTTGGGCAAGGCGGGTGAAAAATGGTCGGGCGCAGCCTCTGCCTTCGTAGGTGATGCCCTTCGTAGTGCGCAACCTTATACCGATTTTCGCAACCAAACAATTCAGATGCAAGCGGTTTCGCGCCTCCAAACTTTCAACCTAATAGGAAATTTGCGATACAAAGGCTTGGAAATCAGGGCTTTATGGGATAATTATCGCAGCCGTATCCAAACGGGTTTGAACTACATTCGCCCCTACCCTTACGAGCGCAATTTTCAGACAGGCATCATAGATATTCGCTACCTTTGGCAAAATGAAAGTGGCACGCTCAAAATTCTGCCGCGTTTTAGCTATACTTATTCCAATCCTTGGAACTATGAAAGTGGCGATTCGCTCACCAAATCTTTTGAAAATGTGGAAAATGTCCGCCGTTTGCGAGCCAATTTGAGCCTTTTTTATACGCCTATTCAAAATCTAAACCTTACCTTCGGTACGGAATATTTCAACGACAATGCCTTTTATAGAAGCGGCTTTTTTACGGGTTCGCAATGGATTCGCTTCGAAAATATTGCTCTTTTTGGGCAGATGCTCTGGAATCATAAATGGGCAAACCTGACACTTGGGGCGCGTTATGAAAATCATAGCTTCTATGAGTCTGTTTTTGTGCCTCGCTTAGGGCTTACCAAAACTTGGACGCAATTTCACCTCAAACTCCTTTATAGTTCGGCTTTTCGTGCGCCTGTGGTGCAGAACATCAATTTTAGCCTCAATCAAAGCATCAGACCCGAAATTACAAATGTGATAGAATTGGAAGCAGGCTATCAAATTGATAAAAAACTTTCCCTAACGCTTAATTTTTACGACATCACAACGCACGACCCCATTACCTACTTAGTCGTAGATGAAAATACGGAAGGCTACACCAACTATCCACAAACAGGCACGCGCGGTTTTGAAATCGAAACACGCTATCGCTTCACACGTGGCAGCTTATATGCCGCCTACGCCTTTTATACTGTGGCAGGCAAACCGATTATCGATACTTATCGCATCAACGACGAAATAGACAACCAACATTTGGGATTAGCACCTCATAAAATCAGCCTGCAAGCCAGCTATCGCCTCTACAAAGGGTTGCACCTGAATCTAAGTAGCAATTTTCTATCCAAGCGTTGGGCTTTTACTGCCGAAACGCCCGAAGGTGATTTTATTGCCACAGAGCAGAAGGCAGCCCTCATTTTCAATGCCTTTCTCCTCTATCGCAACTTTTTACGTTATGGTCTAAACCTTTCCGTAGGCGTGCATGATGCCTTCAATGCAGCCCCGCCCTTCATACAACCTTACAACGGCGGACATGCACCCTATCCTACCACAAATCGCGAATGGCTCTTGCGCCTCAATTATGCGATAGATTGGTGAAAAATTTAAAATAATATAAAAAAACATAAAAAAGCAATCGCCTTTTTTCCTATTTCCACAAGCAGGAAAAAGGCTTTTAGTTTGAAAGTCCAAATTCAAACCCTTTTGCTATCTTTGCCGTTTGGAAAGAAACGACTTCTTCCTTCGCTTTTTCCTCTGCATCTTCGCGCCTTTTCTATACATAGCGAATCTATGTAAAAGGCGCGTTCCTATTTCCCTTTTCCTATGGCGCAAAAAGAACAGGCAAATCAAAAAATCTTTGATTATGCCACGCTCAAAAAAATATTCCCCTTTGTACGTCCATACCTCCGCCATTTTTACGGTGTGCTGTTGCTTACCATTTTGCTTGGCGTGATTGCTCCTGTTCGTCCGTATCTGATAAAATATACCGTAGATGACCATATCGCGACGGGTAATTTTGCAGGACTCAACCAAATGCTGGTCTTGATGCTCGTCTTTGTCCTTTTGCAAGGGCTGATGGAATTTGCACACAACTATTATTCGGGGTGGCTTGGGCAGTATGTCGTGCGCGACGTGCGCGTGCGTGTATTTGAGCATATTCTCAAATTGCGCCTTAGTTTTTTCGATAAAACCCCCGTTGGTAGGCTTGTTACACGCAATATCTCTGATGTGCAGACGCTTTCGGATATTTTTACACAGGGTTTGGCAAATATTATCGGCGATATTCTACAAATCATCTTTATTTTTAGTGCCATGCTTTATTTGGATTGGAAACTAACCTTAGTGAGCCTAACGGTGTTGCCTTTCCTGATTGTCAGCACCTACATCTTCAAAGAAAAAATAAAGGTAGCCTTCAATCTCACGCGCACTGCTGTTTCTAATCTCAATTCCTTTGTGCAGGAACACATCACAGGCATGGCGATTGTTCAGATTTTTAATAGTGAAAAAAGAGAATACGAAAAGTTTAAAGACATCAATCGCGACCATAAAAAAGCCCAAATCAAGACGGTTTTGTACTATTCGCTTTATTTTCCTGTGGCTGAAATTGTTACGGCAGCAGGGACGGGCTTAGTGGTTTGGTATGGGGCAAAAAGCGTTTTAGAATCTCACTTAGAATTGGGAACGCTTATCGCTTTTATTCTTTTTCTGAATATGTTTTTCCGCCCTATTCGCATGTTGGCAGATAGGTTCAATACGTTGCAGATGGGCATTGTCGGTTCGGATAGGATAATTCAGCTTTTAGAAGATACGGCGCAAATTCAAGTAGATGGCACTTTCGCACCAGAAACCTTAGTGGGCGACATCTCTTTCCAAAAAGTTTGGTTTGCCTACAACGAGCCAGATTTTGTCTTGAAGGACATCTCCTTTGAAGTCCGACGAGGTGAAACGATTGCCTTCGTAGGGGCAACGGGAGCAGGCAAATCTTCTATCATCAATCTTATCAACCGTTTCTATGAAATTCAAGAGGGCAAAATCTTGATAGATGGTTACGATTTAAACGATTTTAAGTTGGAGGCTTTGCGCAGACATATCGGTGTGGTCTTGCAAGATGTATTTCTTTTTTCGGGTACAATTTTAGAAAACATAACCTTAGGCAACCCCGACATTTCGGAAGAAAGGGTGCGTCAGGTAGCCAAATTTATAGGCGCAAGCGAATTTATAGAACGCCTACCCGACAATTTTCACTACAAGGTGCAGGAGCGCGGCGCGACCCTTTCCGTAGGGCAGCGGCAGCTTATTTCCTTTGTGCGTGCTATGGTCTATGACCCGAAGGTTATTATTTTAGATGAAGCCACCTCCTCGGTAGATTCTGAAACAGAAGAACTTATCCAAGTCGCCATCGAAAAAATGATGCAGGGCAGAACTGCCATTGTCATTGCGCACCGTTTGGCTACTATCCAGAAAGCCGACCAAATTATTGTCTTAGATAAGGGCAGTATCGTAGAAAAAGGCACACACGACGAGCTGCTCCGCCAAGATGGTTATTACAAACAACTCTATGAAATGCAGTTTGCACATAGTTTGTAGTAAAATATAGGTAAAATTGAAAAGATAAAACAAAACCAAAATGTTTGACCAAATTTTGATAGACAAGTCATGGAGCTTTTCAGAGTATTCGCCCAAAGACACGTCTTATGTTACGCATAGTTACTACACTTACCCTGCGAAGTTTATTCCACAATTAGCAAGCAGGCTCATTTTGGCGCATAGCCAAGAAGGTGAAATGGTGATAGACCCTTTTATGGGAAGTGGCACGACGATTCTGGAAAGCCTTGTTCATCAAAGGGTTGGGATAGGAACGGACATTAACGAAATTGCTTATCTGGTAGCAAAAACCAAAACTACGCCTATTAAGTCGAGTGATTTGACACAAGAGCTATTTTCATTGGAAATGGATTTAAAAAATCTTACAAATGGTAGAAAAGAATATGCTTGGGAAAAAGCCTGTCAAAAACTTTACTTTCATGAGAGAATAGATTATTGGTATAAATCTTCTCAAAAAGAAAATTTAGCAATTTTGCTTTATAGAATATTAGAGATTGAAGACGAAAGTATCAAAAATTTCTTTTTAGTTGCCTTTGCTCAAATTTTGAAAACCTGCTCTATTTGGCTGCAAAAAAGCATCAAACCCACGCGGGATTTGAAGAAAAAAGATTATGATGTCTTGACTACATTTTTGCGGCAGGCTAAAAAAATGCTCAAAAAAAATGAGGCTTTGTGCCAAATATTGTCCCCACAAGTTGCTGAAAATGTGGAGCATTTTAGAAAAATAGCGTGTCAAGATGCCCGAAATTTACCCTGTCAAAATGAAATGGCAAGCCTTATCGTAACAAGTCCGCCTTATGTAACGAGCTATGAGTATGCCGACTTGCACCAACTTCCCTTATATTGGTTAGGGCATTTAGAAGAGTTGGCACAATTTCGTAAAAAGTTTATTGGTTCTTCGGCTGCACAAAGAGAAGAAGTTGAACTGCACAGCAATTTGGCAACTGCAATCGTGTCAAAATTGGGTAATAATAAAAAAGGGCGTGAGGTTCGCAATTACTTCGCTGATATGTACGAGGTTTTCAAGGAAATGTATCGCGTACTCAAACCGCAGGGCAAGGCTTGTATCGTGATTGGCAATACAAATTTTAGAGGCGTGGAAATCCAAAATGCAGAGGTCTTTGTCGAACAAATGCAGCAGATTGGTTTTCAAATTTTTGACGTTGTAAAAAGAGAAATTCCTTCTAAAATGTTGCCTTCTACCAGAGATAGCCAGACAGGGCAATTTGCCAAAGCTACTGATGCCAACTTGAAATTGGCGTATCCTACCGAATATATCTTAATCATGCAAAAAAGCAACAAGTATGAATATTAAAAACTTGATAGCTATGTACGAAAGAGAAAAAGCGCAACATGGAAAAAATGCGTATCGATATGTTTCAAAACTGCTTTCGGAAGCAAAAGACCTGCATCAAATCGCTTTCCTGCAAAGTAAGACAGCCAAAAAAGCAATACGAGAAGGTAAGTTGCCACAGCCAGACCAGTCTTGGCGTGCCTTTAAAGGCAAAAACTTAGAAAAACTCATTGAATACATCATCAAAGATGAAATTCAAGACTTGGGGTTGAAAGTCATCAACGGAAATGCTTTGGAGAGAACAGAAGGCAAAAATCTAACCGAAGAATTAAGTAAAGTCAAGCGAAACTTGTTGGTAGATTATGGTGAATATGGCTATCATCTGCCTGATGTAGATTTGATAATTTATGAACCTAAAACGTCTAAAATTATCGCCGTTTTGTCAAGTAAAGTTACTTTGCGAGAAAGAGTAGCCCAGACAGGCTATTGGAAAGTAAAGTTAGTAGCCGATACAACAACCAAACACATCAAAGTTTATTTCATTACACCAGATGAAGATGGTACGCTGACTATCAAACGCCCAACGAAAAAGGGTAGAGCCATTGTGGAAATAGACACAGACGGCTGCTACGTTCTGAGTGAAGCCCAAATAGAAGAAAGCGATAAGGTGAAAATGTTTGACAGATTCATTCCAGACTTACAAGTCTTACTTAATACTTAAAGCATCTAACCCCCCCTTTTCCTTTTCTCACAACCAAAATCCTCAAAACAATGTGGCAAATTCTTAAAAAGGAAATGAATAGCTTTCTTAGTTCGCTGATAGGCTATTTGGTAATGGTCATCTTCCTGACCGCTATGGGGCTTTTTGTGTGGGTCTTTCCACAGACGAGCGTCTTGGCGTATGGTTTTGCCGACTTATACGCGCTCTTTTCACTTGCCCCCTATGTCTTTCTCTTTCTTATTCCTGCAATTACGATGCGTGCCTTTGCCGAAGAGCGCAGGGCAGGCACGATGGAATTGCTCCTGACGCGCCCTTTGAGCGATTGGGAAATTATTTTGGGCAAATATTTAGCATGCTTAGGGCTTGCAGTAGTGGCTTTGCTGCCTACTTTGCTCTACTATTACAGCGTCTATCAGTTGGGACTGCCCAAAGGCAACATCGATACCGCTGCCGTTATGGGTTCTTATATCGGACTTTTTTGCTTGGCGGCAGTTTTTACGGCTATTGGTATTTTTGCGTCTTCTATTACCGAAAATCAAATAGTAGCCTTTATCATTGCCGTTTTTGTGAGCTTTATTTTGTATGAAGGCTTTACTTCGCTCTCTCAAATCAATGTTTGGTCGCAGGCAGCTTATACCATTAGCCAATTAGGAATAGATTTTCACTACAACGCCCTTAGCAGAGGTCTGATAGATTCGCGCAACTTGCTCTATTTCCTAAGTCTGATTGTGGTCATGCTCTACGCCACGCGCACAGTGCTAAGGAGCAGAAAATGGTAGCACATTCATAGGTCTTAACACTTCTTTTGAGGCGCACCATCGAAAAAAAAGCTATAAAATGCTTTTCCTTCGGCAATGAATTTGTAAGAACCAAAGAAAAGTATTATTTTTCGCCTAAATGATTTCAAACCGCTTGCTTTTCTCGCCGCCCCCTATAAGCAGTGACGTTAAATTCTAAAAAATAGGTGCAAATATAGGGCAAGGCATTGCCTTGTCCGAAGTGAAATTGAGATAAAAAAAAGGGTTTTCAGACCCAAAAATAGGGCTTAGCCCAAATTTTATTTTTTTTCTAATTTCACAAGACAAAGACTTTTGCAGAATTTAACCTTATTGCCCCTATGAGGGTTTTCTAATAGTACGACCGCATTATGGCAAAACCAGCATTTTGGCTTTATCTAAGCCTTCGCACTTTTCGCGGAAAAATCGTCTTGGGCAGTACCTTTTTAGGCGTACTCACTTTGGCGTTTTTTATCCTATACTTGCTTTACATCGAGGCACAACTTATCACGCCCTACCACCATATCGTCAATAATACCGTCCCGACGCAGTATTATTGCAAGGTAGTAGAGGATTGTATCAATAGCAGCACCAGCGCAACTGCTGTCTATCTTTCCACAGGCGAGGAAAGCTATCGTGCCGAAAGAGAAGCGATTTGGAAAGAGTGTGAGCAGGCACTCGATATGTTGGGAAATTATACCAATACTTGGCAAGATGAAACCATTGTGTCGCTTCTCTACAATGTCAAGACGAAGGCAAACCGTTTGCGAAAGGAACAAGAACACGTAGAACAGCTTTATTTTGTAAAACGCCTCAATCTCAAAGAAGAAGTACGCGACGAGCGTGTCCGACAAATAGACCAGCTCAAAATGCTTGCCGCCGACGCGCGTGCCGAACTCGAACTTATCATCAACATTCAAAGGCAGGAAATTGCACGCACACGCGCTACCATCGATTTTAGCCTCTTCCAACTCAAATATATCTATACCACTATCCTGACTTCGCTCATGGCAGTGGCTTGTGTTTTTGTCGCCTATCAAATCAATCATGCCCTTCTCACGCGCCTAAGAAGGCTTAAAGTACAACTGCGCGAATACACAAAGGGCGCGATTCCTACCCCTATCCCCATAGAGCAGGCTGACGAAATCACGCCCATCGAGATGGCGGCAAACCACCCCAATCAAGACTTACGTAGCATTAAAGAATTTGCCCAAAAGGTAGGCGAAGAAAAATACGACACCCAACTTACTGCCTTCAACCAATCAGGGGAGATAGGCAACGCCCTAATGCAGATGCGCGATAGCTTGCGCATTGTCGCTGAAAAGGAAGACAAAATCTCTTGGGGCATAGCAGGGGAGGCGCGTTTTGCACAAATTCTGCGCATTAGCACCCAAAATATAGAAGAACTCTGCGATATTTTCCTAAAAGAATTAGTCGCCTATTTGAAGGCTGCACAAGCGAGCATCTTTATTTATTATCCCAAAGCAAGCCCTTATCAAGAGGATACCTTAGAAGTAAAAGCCTGGTATGCCTACGATACAAAACGGTATAGAATGCGCCAAATCGCCGTAGGAGAGGGTATCTTGGGCGAGGCTTTTCGTGAAAATCGCCTACTCTACATCGATAGAGTGCCTGAAAGCCACCTCGAAATCGTTTCGGGGTTAGGCGATTCAAAACCACATTCTTTGCTCATTGTGCCGATTTGCATTGGCAACCAAAAAGAAGGCGTGTTAGAATTGGCTACCTTACATAAGATGCAGCCACACGAAATAGAATTTGTAGAAAAAATCATGGAAAGTTTGGCTTCGGCAGTTATTGCAGTGCGAACCAATGAAAAAACTCGTAAGCTCCTCGAAGAATCACAGCAGCAGGCAGAAGCCCTACGCGCACAAGAAGAGGAAATGCGACAAAATTTAGAAGAACTACAAGCCACACAAGAGGAGATGGAGCGCAAAGAGCGTGCTATCAAAAAGATGCTCGACGAGGCAGCAGAAAACGAGCAGAAATTACGTTCGTATGTTCAGCAGTTAGAAGAAGCACGACAAGCGGTAGAGGAGAAAAATAAGGAAATCGAGCTTTTCAAAGAGGAAGAGAAAAATCGTACCGAAACCCAACTAAAAGCCCAAAAAGCACTTTTAGAGCGTGTCAAGAAGCGATACGACGAGCAGGAAGCGCAGGCGCAGGCGCGTATTGCGGCTTTGGAAAAACAGCTAAATGATTTAAACAAATCATAAAAAAACGCCCTACCGCATTTTTTTGCGCTAAAATTTTATTTTTCTTACGCATTGCCAAACAAAATTTCTCACATAAGGTTGCATTTGCTTTTTTTTCTGCATAGTATTTTCTATCTTATCGGTCTGAAATACTCACTCCCCTTTTGAGCAAACTAAATGTTTCCTACTATGCGCGAAAAAATTTACTATTGGGGGCTTCGTCCGCTCCAACTGATATTGACTGCCATTTTTGTCTTGGGTCTTTTTTCGGCTTACCTCTTTACCTTTTGGAAACAAAAAGAATTTGAAACGCGGGAGGCACAGATGCGTTGGGCGCAGCAAGCCCTTGTCCAGCTGCAAAGCTTACAAAATGCAAGCCTGACCTTTGTGCAGGTGCCTACGCCTCAAAAGGCAAGTGGGCTTGAAAATGCTTTGCAGAAGGCAGAAGCCCATTTCTACCCTAATGCCGAATCCGCAGAGGCGGCACTTTTGCAAGCCCTACCGCCTTCCACTTGGCGCAGTTTGCAGGCAGCGCGGCAGGAATGGAAAAGTTTGCAGTTGCCCTTGCAAGGCTTATTAGCCTTGCCCAAACAGAGCGGTTTGAGCCAGACCGATAGCCTTTTGCAGACTTATCGCTTGCAGAGTTTTGAAGAAGCACAGCTCAAATTGGCGCAAAGCCTACTTTTTATCCAAACGGACACAAAGGCAGCTTTTCAAAATGAGTTGGCAAAAACGCAGGGCGAATTTCAGATGGGGCTTTCGGCTTCTTTGATTGGCAGTTTTTTATTGGTCGTGATTTTGATATTTTTAATACGTCAATATTTTTTAAGTCCGATTCAAAAAATTGCGACACAGGTAGGAAAAATGGCACAAGGCGATTTGGAAAAAAATATTTCCTACCAACAAAATAACAATCTGGGACAAATTGGAAAAGGGGTCAATATCTTATTAGAAGAAGTCCGCCGCACCTCTTTTTTTATCCAAAACCTAACAGAGGGCAATTTGGAGCAGCAGTACCAAAGCCAATTTGTGCAACAGACGGAATTGGAAAAGGCTATCTTGCGCATGCAAAGCCAAATGCAGCAGGTTGCCGAGCAGGAAAGCCAACGCCGCTGGATTGCAGACGGTTTGGCACGTTTTGTAGAGATTTTGCGCCAAAACAACAACGATTTACAGAAATTAGCCGACGACTTAATCCTCAATCTGGTCAGCTATATGCAGGTAAATCAGGGCGGACTTTTTATTGTGCGCCTACCCGAAGATGAAGCCGCAGGCTATTTTGAGCTTCTGGCGTGTGTGGCGTATGATAGAAAAAAACATCAGACCAAAACCATTGGCTTGCGAGAGGGGCTTTTAGGGCAGGTCTATGTAGAAAAAGAGGTCATTTATCTGAAAGAAATTCCCAACGAATACTTGCAAATTACTTCGGGATTGGGGCAGGCAAATCCGCAACATCTTCTTATTGTGCCTTTGAAGACGCAAGAAAAAGTCTTGGGCGTTCTCGAATTGGCTTCTTTTGCCGAAATTCCCGACTACAAGCGCGATTTTATCGTCCGCTTAGGTGAAAGTTTGGCAGTGGCTCTGCAAAATGTGCAGACCAACGAGCATACGAAGGTACTTTTAGCCGAGTCGCAAAAATTGGCACAAAACCTCAAAGACCGCGAAGAGGTACTCAAAAGAGCTTTGGAAAAGATGAAGGCAGTGCAGGGCGAAATGGAAACAAAGGAGCTACAACTTTCAGGGCAGCTAACGGCTATCAATAGCACCTTAGCCACTGTGAGTTATTCGCCCAAAGGCTTGATTTTGCAGGCAAATAATATCTTTTTAGAGTTGGTAGGATATGATTTTGCCGAAATTGAGCGCAAGCACCATCAACTTTTTATGCCCCTACAAGAGGGCAAATCCGAGCAGTACAATGCCTTTTGGCAGGAACTTGCGGCAGGAAAGGCGCAATCGGGCGAATTTAAGTTTTTGGGGCGCAATGGCATAGAAATTTGGCTGGCGGCTACTTTTACGCCTATGTTTGATGTGCAGGGAAAGGTGGAAAGCATCTTACAATTAGCACAAGACATCACCGAAGTCAAGACGCGCTCCTTAGATTACGAGCAACAACTGAAAGCCGTAGAAAATTCGGCTGCCTTAGCTCTTTATGACAAAGAAGGCATTTTATTGTATGCCAATCAAGAGTTTTCCGCACTTACGGGCTATCAGGTGTCTGATATTTTGGGCAAAAACCATAAAGTCTTTGCTCTTGCCCAAGAAAGTCAGGGACATGGCTATGTCGAGTTTTGGGAAAAATTGCGGACGGGCGAATCTATCAGAGGCGAATATGAGCGTATCGGCAAAAATGGCGAACATTATTGGGAACAAGCCTCCTACAATCCTATCCTCGACCTAAATGGAAAAGTCGTCAAAGTCATTGCTTTTTCGCAGGACATCACCACGCGCAAGCACCTCGAACTTGTCAATAACAACCAAATTTTAGAATTGCAATCCGTAGAAGAAGAATTGCGACAAAATTTGGAAGAAATGGCGGCGACCCAAGAGGAATTAGAACGCCAAGCCCTTCAAAATGAAGCCATTAAAAATGAATTAGCCGCAAGGCAGGGCGTTATTGATAAGTCTGCCCTTGTTACAGAGTCGGATTTGTATGGTACAATTACTTATGTAAATGAAAGATTTACCCAGATTTCGCAATACACACCCGAAGAAGCCGTAGGCAAGCCGCACAGCATTTTGCGACACCCTGATACGCCCAAAGCCGTTTTCAAAAAGATGTGGGAAACGATTAAGGCGGGCAAAATTTTCCAAGCCACTTATGCCAATCGCGCCAAAGATGGCAGTACGTATTGGGTAGAAACTACGATTGCGCCCATTTTGGACAAAAGTGGAAAACCTGTCAAATACATTGGCGTTAGGTTTGATATTACCGAAAAGGTAAAACAGCAAGACGAAGTCAGCCGCCTGCTCTTTCAAGCCCAACAGCAAAATGAGGAACTTCGCGCACAGGAGGAGGAAATTCGCCAAAATATGGAGGAAATGGCGGCGACCCAAGAGGCTTTGCAGCGAAAAGAGGAGGAGCTAAGTGCCTCGCTCAATGCCATAGACCGCACTTTGGCTACCATTTCTTTTGCCCCCGACGGCAAAATTTTAGACTTCAATGAGTCCTTTGAAAAGATTATCGGCTATCCCAAATCAGAACTTATTGGCAGGCATCATAGCCTACTTTTAGAAGAAGCCGATTCGAAAAGCAAAGGATATGAAAAGTTTTGGCAGCAGCTTCGTGCAGGCATCGCGCAAAGTGGTGAATTTAAAAGGCTCAATAAAAATGGCGATTTCGTGTGGCTTAGTGCCACTTATACTCCCATCATCAGGCGCGACGGCAGCGTTGAGCGCGTCATGAAGTTAGCCATCGATATCACCGATACCAAAATCAAGACGCAACAGTATGCGCAAGAGTTGGAAAAGTTAGCACAAAACTTTGCCATTTTATCGATTGATGCAAAAGGAAAGATTAGTGATTTGAACGAAGTATTTTCACAAATAACAAACTATGGCAAGCAGGAGTTGATAGGCAGAGATTGGCAATATCTCTTTACGCCTTTGGCAGGTTCAGACCTGAATTTGAACGAATGGTCAGAAAAACTATGGCGCGGAACAAACCAGAAAGCCCTTCTACTTTGTAAAAGTAAGCAGGAAAAAACGCCGCTTATCAAGTTCCTTGTAGATGCGCTCCCTTTGCAAGATGAAGAGGGCGAAATCAGACAGGTTGTTTTTTACCTCTCGCCTTTGGAAGGGTAGCATTGTAAGGTTTGGGTCTAAAAATGCTTTTTCAGTGTAGGGATAGGATAGGGGGCTTGTCCGAAGTGAGGTTTGAACCCGAAGCATTGCGAAAAGGCTTAGGGGCTGGTCGTATTGCCAAATTTTATTTTGTTCAAAATCAGATAAGAAAACATGAAGTTTGGAAAAATCTCACAACTCGAAGACCTCAATCGCCTCGATTGGCAGCTTCCGCCTACGCCTTCTGCCACAGCGCGAGTTTTGGCGCAAAGAGAGCCGCTTTCCGATTTGCCCCTACGCATAGGTGCGCCTGTGTGGAACAATCTTGCATGGCGTGGTTCGCTTTATGCACCCAAAACGCCGCAAAAAGATTTCCTCAAAAGTTATGTTACGCAATTAAATTGCATCGAGTTAAACGTTACGCATTATCAAATACCGACGGCGGCTACCATTTTGCGGTGGCAGCAGACGGCAGAGGCAAATCCTGATTTCGAATTTTGCCCCAAAATTTATAAGGGCATTAGCCATGTGCGCAATTTGGCACAAGCGAGCGAACTGACGCATATTTTTTGTGAGCGTCTTAGCGGTTTGGAACGGCACTTGGGTCTGTTTTTTTTACAACTGCCGCCTCATTTTTCGGTAGAAAAGGCAGAGATTTTGGCGCATTTTATAGAAAAATTCCCAAAAGGCTTTGCGTGGGCGATAGAATTTCGCCACCCCTCTTGGTTTTTAGAAGGCGAGCCTACGGCAGAAAAGATGTTTGCCCTGATGGAAAAAGAAAACGTTTCTATGGTGCAAACAGATGTGGCGGGGCGGCGTGATGTGCTTTCGCTGCGCCTGACTACGCCCATTTTGGTCTTGCGTTTGGTAGGAAATGGACTGCACCCTACCGATTATTTACGCGCCCAGCAGTGGATTGAACGCTTAAAAGTATGGAAAAAGCAAGGGCTTCAAAAAGCCTACCTTTGGCTGCACCAGCCCGATAGTTTGCGCGAGCCTGAATTTGCGCATTTCCTTATTTCTAAAATCTTTAAAGAAGCCGACTTACAGAGTTTGGGTTTGAAAGTTCCAACTTTGTATGCCAAACCTTTGCTTTTTTAGCTTATCTTTGGGTCTATTTTTGGACTTATTTTTGAGCTTGTTTTGGGTCTAAAAAAGGCGACTTTGTGCGGCTTCCTCCATCAGGGCTTCGGCGGTGCTTTTTCCCAAATAAGCATCAATGAGCCAATGGGCAACGTAAAGCAAGGGCGTTAGCAAAATGGCGATAACAAATTTGTAGCAGTAATTGACCAAGCCCACTGCCAAGACCTGTTCTAAACTCCAAGCAGGCTGACCAAGAAGATAGAAAGCTACCCAAAGGACAACAAAACTATCGATAAATTGTGAAACCAAAGTAGAACCCGTAGCGCGAAGCCAAATTTTTTTACTACCCGTAAGGCGGCGCAGCCCCTGAAAAATACTTACATCTATAAATTGTCCGATTAAAAAGGCAAGCAAAGAGCCTACAATAATGCCCAAACTTTGCAAGAAGATGCGCTCAAAGGCTAAGTTTATATCCAAAGGCTGATTGATTTGCACCCAAAATTCCGCAGGCGAAAGACCCGCTACCAGCCAAAGCATCACAAAGATATAGACAATGAGCAGAGCCGCCAAAGAGGAAATGTAGCGCACGCCTGCCTTCCCAAAATATTCGTTGATAAGGTCAGTCGTGATAAAGACAAAGGGCCACAAGACCACGCCTGCGGTGAGGTTGAAGGCAAGGGGCTGTTCAAAAAAGGGGAATTGTATGGCAAAGGGCGAAAGACCTAAGCTCGCCTCCAAAGAGAATATTTTTGTGCCGATAATTTCGGCTAAGATGACGTTGGTCAGAAAAAAACTTGCCAAGAGCAAAAATAAGGTCTGTCGTTTGTTCATTTTGTTGCTTCAAATCTTGTAAGCGATTCAAGTGCCTAACACGTAGGGGCGCATTTTGTTTAGGGCTTCAAAATCTGACCCTGAATTTCATAAAAAAGTGTTTCATTGCCCAACGCATTTTCTTTGCCTATGATATGATAGCGTTTGAGTTGCTGCTCCTCAAATTCTAAGGAAAGTGTCTGCTCGATGGCATAAAGGCTATTTTGTTCGCGCTTCTCTACCGTAATTTTTTTCCAACCTCCTGCCTTTGCGCGTTGCAAACAGAGGCGGCGGATAGCCAACTTTTCATCTTTGGCAAGATAGACCAAACTATCGTTGAAATGTGCAATGCTGTATTTGTCGCGCCTTTGTGGGGCGGAAATGTCGGTTTCTTTGAAAAAAAGAAGTTCTTTTTGCCAATCTTTATCTGAAAAAGTGAGAATTTTTTGTTCCTCTTTAATAGGCGCGGCGGCGTTCTGATGGAATTGCAAGATGCGTTTTTCTACTTTGGGTGTTTGTTGGGATAGGATATTTTGCAAAGAATCTGTAAAAAAAGAAGAACTAAAAACACCCGTTTCGAAAGATGAACCAGCCAGTTGCGTCTTTTCCACTGATTCCTGCATCTGACAAGCTCCCAAAAGAAGGAGAAAGGATAGGCACTTGACCGAGCGCAAGGCAAAATGTGTGAGATTGAAAGACATATCTAAAAGGGGGAAAGGTTTTAAAATCGGAAGATTCAAACTGCTTTTGGGTAATGAAAAAAGCGATACAGCTCTACCTGTATCGCTTTTTGGAGAAAGAGCAAGGAAGCAAAATTATTGCTTGTTGTTGTCTTTCATATCTTCTTTTAGTTGTGAAAGGGCATCATTATCTGCCAAAGAAGTAGTCGCTTCTACGTCTTTGATAGAAGTTTTTGCCTCTTCGCCGTCAAACTCTTCGTCTGAACCGTCTTCTTTCTTGCGCTTGCCTTTGCTGGCATCGCCGCTGCGGTAAGTAGCAACGTGAGAGAGAACGATTCGCTGCTCTTCCTTAGAAAACTCTACCACTTTGAAGTCGGCAGTTTCGCCTAATTCAATTTTTGAGCCGTCTTCGCGTACCAAATATTTAGTAGAAGCAAAGCCTTGTACGCCGTAAGCTAATTCGATAGAAGTACCTTTGTCGGTCTTATTCACTACCGTACCCTGATGCACAGAATTAGGCACAAAGATAGTAGCGAAAGTATCCCAAGGGTTTTCTTCTAATTGCTTGTGTCCTAAGGCTAAACGACGCTGCTCGATGTCGAGTTCTAAGACAACGACTTCTAATTCTTCGCCAATCTTGACAAATTCCTTAGGGTCTTTGATTTTCTTTGTCCAAGAGAGGTCGGAGATATGTACCAAACCGTCAATTCCTTCTTGCAATTCTAAGAACAAACCGTAGTTGGTTAGATTGCGAACGATACCTTTATGGCGCGTATTGGCGGCATATTTCTGGTGTACTTCGGTGTTTGTCCAAGGGTCTTCGGTAAGTTGTTTGATACCCAAAGACATCTTGCGCTCTTCGCGGTCGATGGTCAAGACCTCTGCCTGAATTTCATCGCCAATTTGCAAGAACTCCTGTGGGTTGCGCAAATGCTGCGACCACGACATTTCCGAAACGTGAATCAAACCTTCCACGCCGGGCTTAATTTCTAAAAATGCGCCGTAATCGGCTACATTTACAATTCTACCCATAACACGCGAGCCTACTTGAATGGCAGCATCGAGAGAATCCCATGGGTGTGGCTGTAATTGCTTCATACCCAAAGAGATACGCTTCTTGTCTTCGTCGAAGTCTAAAACTACAATATTGACTTTTTGGTCTAATTCCAAAACTTCGCTTGGGTGTGTAATTCTGCCCCAAGAGATGTCGGTGATGTGCAATAAGCCATCTACGCCACCCAAATCTACGAACACGCCGAAGTGTGTGATATTTTTCACCACGCCCTCTAAAACTTGTCCTTTTTCTAAGTTGTTGAGGATTTGCTGACGCTGCGCTTCTAAGTCTTTTTCAATCAAGACTTTATGCGAAACAACTACGTTGTCGTTGGCATAGTTTATCTTGACGACTTTCAATTCCATCTTTTTGCCTACATAGATGTCGAAGTCGCGAATCGGTTTCACATCAATCTGCGAACCGGGAAGGAAGGCTTCAATGCCAAATACATCTGCGATAAGACCGCCTTTGGTACGACGCTTGATAACGCCTTCGATGATGGTATCATTTTTAAACGCCTCGTCAATAGATTTCCACGCGCTTACAGCCATCGCTTTTTTGCGTGAAAGGATAATCTGTCCGTTTGCGTCTTCTTGTTGCTCGATGTACACATCTACTTCGTCGCCTACTTTCAGTTCGGGCAAATCGCGAAATTCAGAAATAGAGACGACACCGTCAGATTTGAAGCCTACATTAACCAAGACTTCGCGGTCGGTGATGCCTACCACTTTGCCTTTCAAAACCTCATTTTCAGAGATTTCGCGCATCGTGCTTTCGTACATCTCTACCAATTCGCTCAACTGTGAGTTGGAAAGCGATTGTTTGTTATCAAGTTCGTCCCAATTGACGTTACCCGCAGTGTTATTTTCTATCATGTAATTAAAACAATTATTTTCAGGCTTGCTATGCCTGTCTTGCAAAATAGAGCCGAGCCAAAACTCTTTTCTGCCTTGCAAGAGGGGTGAAAATTAAAATTTGGAAATAAGGTAAAAACGTGCCTGCAAAGGTAGGCAAAATCTTTGAAAAAGAGAAATTTAACGACTTTTTTCTTCTGGCAAAACCGCTCTAAATTGTAGCAATGTTATGTTCTGAAAGTTCGGTGCAAATGTAGGGACAAGGTACTGCCTTGTCCGCTGTGAGATTGAAATAAAAAAGGGCTTTCAGACCCAAAAATAGGATTCAGCCCAAATTTTATTTCGTTTCTAATTTTGCAAAACAAGACCTTTCGCAGCACTTCATTTCACCGCTCTAAATTGCCCAATTCTGATACGAAATCAAGACCACTGCCACCACTGCCGCCACGACTCCTACTTTATTCCACCAAAAAAGTTTTTCGCTAAAAAGAATAATAGAAAGCAGCGTCGCCGAAACGATAACGCTGATATTGAAAATCGGAAAGACAAGTGCGCCATTGTTGTCGAAAATCCGCAAGACTACCAATAAAAGCAAGACTGAAAAAAAGTTGGGAACGCCCAGTACAATGCCTGCCTTGATGTTTTTAGTGGCTAATTTCTCTTTCTGCCTTATTTTTTGAAAAAGTAGGAAAATTGTACCCAAAATAGCCGCCGAGCCAAAGACCATCGTCGTAAAAATAGATTCTTCACCTGCCTGCAACCAAAGTTCGCTTGCTGTATTAAAAATCGTGTCTATCGTGCCTGTCATCAAAAAAACGATAAAAGGCAAAAGGGCATTTTGTCGCTCTTTTTGGGAGGGTTTGTAACTACTCAATAAAACGGAAATAAAAGCCAGAAAAAGACCTATAATATTTAAAAAACTAAAACTTATTTCTTTGTTTAGTATAAAATAACCTGCCAATAAAGGTATGGCAAAAGAGATACGACTTGCCAGAGATGCCGCCGAAACGCCTGCCTTTTGCGTCGCCAAAGCCGTTAGGTAGAAGCCGCTGATGAAAAGCACGCCCATGCCCGAAGCCGTTAGGAGAAGTTTGATAAAGTTTGGATTCTGACTAATATCAGATACTTCCATCACGCCCAACTGCATAAAAATTGTTCCTACAATCACACAGACCCAATAATTAACCACGATTGCCTCAAAGACTTTTACCTGATAGCGTGTGAAATATTGAAATATTACAAACAATCCTGCTGTAAGTGCAATCCAGAGTATAAAGGGTAGCATATCTTCAAAACGTAAATCGTAGGAAAAGGGAAGCAAATTTTAAAAGCCTGCAAAGTTAGTCATTTTTTAGTTTGCGGCTTAATTATTTTGCGGCGTATCCGAAGCAGGGAAAGAAATTTTAAACGTAGTTCCCTGATTTTCAATGCTTTCTAAGCTAATTTCGCCCTGATTTTGCTCCACAAAATCTTTCACAATCACCAGCCCTAAGCCTGTTCCTTTTTCTCCTGCCGTCCCTTTGGTGCTGTGCTTGTTGCCCAAACTAAACAGTTTTTCCGCAACGGAGGCAGGCATGCCCACGCCTTGGTCAGAAATGAACACATGCACACGTGCGCCCTCTGCTTGGGCGTATATTTTGATGCTACTTGCCGTAAAAGAAAACTTTATCGCATTGCTAATCAGATTGCGCAAAATCGTAGAAAGGGCGTTTTTATCTATCAAAACAGTTCGGTCTTCTTCTATATCAAGTTCGATGTGCAAGGCTTTGTCTTCTATATTTTTCTTTAAAAGCAAGAGTACATCTTCTACTTCTTGTTTTAGATACAAAAGTTGAGGCTTAAATTCCAAAACACTCATCTGTGAGCGCGACCAAGTCAGTAGATTATCTAAAAAATTGTATAAATGCTCAATCGTTTTTTGCTGGTCATGCGCTATTTTTTGGATTTCTTCCGTAGAAAGTTGTGCGCCAAAGGTAGTGAGCAGATGCGAAAAACCCTTTAAAGAGTTGAGCGGACTTTTTAAATCATGGGCGATAATAGAAAAAAACTTGTCCTTAGTTTCATTCAGGCGTGCCAAAGTTGCTTCCGAATCTGCCAACTTTTCATTGAGGCGTTTCACCTGCTCATAATTACTTCTAATTTGGTCATTTTTTTTCTTTAAAATAAACTGCGCCTTTTTATCGTGTCGATAACGATTGTACCAAAAAACGCCAATAATGATAAAAAACGCCGTCAGGAGTAGCAAAAGATTGCGCGTATGGGCTGCCTGCAAAAGTTCTTCGGCTTGTTTTTCGTTTTGCAGCCTTTGTGTTTCGTTTTCTTTTGCCAAATTTTGTTGGTTTTGTTCATATTCAAAGGCTTGTTCTAAGCCTAATTTTTGGTAAGAAGTTTCTATTTTGTGTAGGGAATCTTTTAAAAAAACGTACTTTTTATAAGTTTCAACTTCTTTATCCTTTTCCCCTTCGGCTTCCCACAAAGCCAACTCCAACTCTATGCTACGCAAAAGAAGGCGCAAGTTATGATGTTTTTCTGCCTCCTCTACTGCCTTTTCTTTGTAGAGAAAGGCTTGCGCTGTGTTTTTTTCTTTATGTAAGATTTGTGCCAAAAGTAGCCAAAGTTCGCCTTTCAAAATCGCCTCCTGCTCGTTGCTCGCCAAAGCCTGCTGGACATAACTTTCTGCCGCCTGCATTTCTTCGAGTGCGAAATAAGTCTGGGCTATTTCTTTTCGAATGGCAGCCAAAAAAGGTTTATGAGGTAGGTTCAGGCTTTGTTTTTCGGCTTCAAGGTAGTAAAAAAGTGCGCTATCATACTTTTGTTGGTCTATTTTGAGCCGCCCAATCTCGGTAAAGATTTTGACTACCTCTTTTTCTAATTTTTGTCGCTTGACGGCATAAAGGGCATTTTTAAGGTGAATTGTTGCATCTATTGGCTTATTGATTTGGCGATATAATAAAGCAATTTCCTGACAAACAATAGGATACAGAGAATCTTGCTCCGTACTTTGATGTAAGAAAACGCCGTAATTTTCTATGGCACGACGCGGCTGCAAAACCTCTTTATAGGCGCGTGCCAGCCAAAGGGCAATGCCTTTGGAAAGTTCTTTTTTTTCGCTGCTATAATGGTGTATCCTAAACTCTTGCAAAATTCGCAGGGCGCGATAGGGTTCGTTGTTTTGAATGTAAATTTGTGCTAAAATCAGGGTAAGGCGTTCCTGCTCGTCTTGTGTTCCTATTTTTTCGGCTACATAAAGCGTTTTTTGTGCAAATTCTACTACCTTAGTTGAATAAATAATATTATTTTTTTCTAAAAAAAACAAGGATTTTTTATATTTCAAACTATCACTTTTATAGGAAGGGTGCGAACTGTTCCAAATCAGACTTAAAGTATCGAGAAGTGTTGCCTCTGTTTTGTCTATTTGGGTCTGTCCCGAAGGTTGTCCATAAAGCAATCCTGAACCTACTTTTCCAAAAAAGCTAAAAAAAACTAAAAAAAATACAAGGTACGAAAATAAAAAGGGCGTTCTTTTTTTTCTTTTTTTAAGAAAAACAGTTGTGTTATTTTGTTCAACTTTGAAGCCCTGCATAGGTGAATTGATATAGGTGGTAGCCTTCAAAAAGGTAAAGGTAAGCAAAAAACAAGACAAGTCCAAAGGCAAATATTACTCGACGAGCTTTCCTTCGGCTAATTTTTTATCTAAACCTGCACTATTTTTAGTGTTTTTGGGGTCTTTTTCCAAAGCCTCTTTTGCTTTTTTCCATTGCAAAATTGCCTCTTCTTTTCTATCCAACTGATAGAGCAAATCGCCGTAATGTTCTAAAATGTCGGGCGAAGGGTTCTGTAAGGCTGCTTTTTCCAAGAAAGGCAGTGCTGCCTGATATTCGCCCAGCGTGTATAAGACCCAAGCATGGGTATCCAAATAGGTCGCCTCTTGTGGAAATAGCTCTACAAGGCGCGAGGAGAGTTCTTTGGCGCGTTTGAGGTTTGTTTTTTGCAAAGCCAGATAATAACTATAATTATTCAAAGCCGCATAGTTGGTGCTATGTAGGTTCAAAGCCTTTTCATAGACCTGAAAGGCTTGCGCATAGTCTTGCATTTGATAAAGAATATCTGCTTTTTGCGTTTGCACACGGCTCAATAAAATCTTATCTTCAAAAGTAAGACGCTCGGCTTGGGCAAGCGATTCGAGAGCCTCCTGCGGCTGTTTTTGTTGGTAGAAGGCAAGGGCTTGAAAATACCAAAGTTGGGGCTGATTGGGAAAATAGCTAAGGGCTTCTTCGCAATGCAGTTGTGCCTGTTGGTAGTTTTTTTCACGAAAAGCCAAATCTATGACGCGCTCCCAGATGGTGTAATTATCGGGGTTGTTTTCTAAGGCTCTAAGGTAGGCTTGTCGGGACTCTTCCCATTGGTTTGCCTGAAAGAGAAAATCGCCATAAACTGCCTGTGCAGGGGCTGCCTGCGGATATTGAGCCGCCAAACTTGCCGCCAAAGCAAGCCCTTTTTCCGATTTGGGCTGATTCCTAAATTTTTCGATAAGCAAATTTACTTTCTCCTCCACAGGCAGGTCGTCTGCCTCGATAAGGGCGGCAAGGGCTGTTAGTTCGCCTGCCTCGTCGCCTTGTGCGCCGTATATTTTGGTGCGCAAATAGTGTGCCTCGCCATTATTGGGAAAATCCTTGTCAAATTGTGCCAAATAAACTTTTGCCTTTTCTAATTGACGGCTTCTAAGCAAAAGCTCGATTTGTGCCAACTGATAGCGCGGTTCGTTGGGAAACGCCTCTACCAATTTTTCGCCTTCTGCAAAGGCGGCTTCTGTTTTGCCCAAATTGAAATACAACAACTGCTTTTGGGAAATGGCACGCTCATGGATACCCAAACGGCTTTCTAAAAGGTTTAGAATATCTAAGGCATTTTTATATTGATTTTGGTCTAAATAAAGGGTTACTAATTCAAAATAATAATCCTCACTTAATTTGGGTGCGATGTCCAATATTTTTTTGTAACACCTTTCTGCTTCCTCGAAAAGATATAATTCTTGTGCAATCGCCGCCAAGAAAGCAAAATAGTAGGGGTTGTTTTCGTCTAAAAGGGTCGCTTGGCGGGCATGCGGCAGGGCATTTGAAAATTCGCCCTTATTTGCATAACACTGTGCCAATAGGTAATGGGCAGCATCATTTTGTGGGCTATAGCGCAACGTTTCGGCAAATTTTTTGGCAGCCTTGTCGTATTCTTCTAAAATAAATGCCTTCATGCCATCAAAAAAGACCAGCGAGGAGGAATATTCCAATCGCTCGTTGAGGCTCATGAATTGCTCCTGACTAATGGTATCGGCTTCCTGCCCCTGTGCCGATAGTGAAAGCGGAAAAAAGAATCCGATAAAAGTTAGTGGCAGAAGTGCGAAGAAGACGCGCTTATTTTGAGGCGTGATAAAAAAAAGAGAAAGAAGGTGAGAGGTTCGGTCGCTATCCATGGCACTAAGTTGAAAATAAGGGTGAAGCCGCTGCTTTCGGGGTATCTTTCAAAACGCATAGGCTTTTATCTGAAAGGCAATCTGACAGAAGGCAAAGCCTACGGCGTTTCAAAGGCAGAGGCGGAAAGTAGCAATTTGGCACAAAGGCGGAAATTGCGATTTAGAGCGCAAGGGTAGAAAAATCGCCTAAACTCAAATCCTTGGGGCTACCACAGACTTTGGTGTGGTTGCCGATAAGGGCGTTTTCTAAGACTAAGTGGCTTACCTGCGCCTCTTGCTGTATAATAGAATTGTGTATGACGGCATTTTCTATCACCGAGCCACTTCCTATCGAAACGTAATTCCCGATAACGCTGTTGCTAATTCGCACATTTTCCCCGATAAAAACTTGTGGCGCAAGGGTAGAATTTTCTATTTGGGCAGAATCCGCAACGAGTCCTTCTGTTTTGTCCTGTGTAAGATAGCTCAAATAGCGTTGGTTGGCATAAACAAGTGCTGCCTTATTGCCACAATCGAGCCATTCTTCTACTTGGGCAGGTATAAAAATATGCCCTGCTTGTCGCAAATTCTCTAAGGCGGTAGTGAGTTGGTATTCGCCTTTGTCTTTGATGTCGTTTTCTAAAATATGCGCAATTTCCTTTTTCAAACGTGCGCCATCTTTGAAATAATAAATGCCGATAATGGCTAAATCAGATACAAAGGTCTTGGGTTTTTCTATAAAATCTGTTATCTGGTTTTGTGCATTGAGCTTGACTACCCCGTATGCAGACGGCTCTTCTACGGCTTGCACCCAAATAGCACCATCTTGTTCTTGGCTAAGATTGAGTGAAAAGTTGGCGCGAAAAAGCGTGTCGGCAAAGGCAATGACCACACGCCCCGTTAGCGATTCGGCGGCACAGTAAATCGCATGCGCTGTACCTAAGGCTTTTTCTTGGTAAAAAATCCTACCCTTGCTGCCTACTTTTTCTGCAATCGTTAGAAGTTCTTTTTCTACCTCCGCACCGAAGTCGCCAATAATAAAGGCTATCTCCTCGATGGGTTCTTGGCACATTTTAGCAATGTCTTCTACCAGCCTTTGTACTATCGGTTTGCCTGCAATAGGCATCAGCGGCTTGGGTATGGTAAGCGTATGAGGGCGCAAACGAGTCCCTCTGCCTGCCATCGGAATAATGACTCTCATGATGGGTATGGTGGTGATGGGTATGGTGGGAATGAACGTCAAGAAAAGGCACGTCGGTCTTTTCTCTGCCTCCCTTTGAAGGCGATTCGGTGAAAAGAGAGGACAAATTAGCACTTTTTCGGTAAAAGCCCAAATCTAAAAAATAACCCGCTACAAAAAAAGCAGTCGGACAACCTTGTCCGACTGCTTTTTGTATAAAAATTGGGATTGCTTATTTGTTTGTACCTGCGCGAATCATGGCACAACGGAAGCCGATATGCGAAGTAGAAGAGTCCTCGTCTATGAAACGGCGCGTACCGGGTGTTAGCCAGTAGGCAACATCTTTCCACGAACCACCTTTGAAGATGCGCGAGCGGTTTGTGATAAGGGTTTCTTCGGGGTCATACATCTTCACTTGGTCAATGTATTCATTCCTACGAATTGGGTTTAAATCTTCTACGTCTTCAAAAGACATCGGGCGGAAGAGGTCATAGACCCATTCATTGACGTTGCCCGCCATATTGTAAAGACCAAAGTCGTTAGGGGGATTGGCATAAATCCAGTCGGTAATCATAGCGGTATCATTCAAACGCCCTGCGATACCTGCATAGTCGCCTCTGCCACGCTTGTAGTTTGCCATCATCGTACCCATCAGTTTTCCGTAAGGGTTACGCAAAGAATGACCGTCCCAAGGATAAAGACGCGCATAGTCTTGCATTTCGTCTATGTACTGCGTGCCGATAAGTCCTTTTGCAGCATATTCCCATTCCGCTTCGGTAGGGAGGCGATAGCCGGGCAATACTACACCCGATTCAAGTGGGATACGCTCGCCTGCTTTTGCTTTGTCTTTGATTTCTTTTTTGCCGTCTTTGATGGCTAAATTGTTATTGACAACGGTAGTACGCCAAGTCGCAAAGTCATTTGCCTGCTTCCAAGAAATACCTACGACAGGGAAATAGCGGAAACCGGGGTAGCGCAAATAATGGTCTACGTAAGGGTCGTTGAAGGCAAGCTCGGCAGCCCAAACGGTAGTGTCAGGTAGGGCAGCCTGATAAATTTCTTCCGAAGAGTCGGCTTTGAGGTAGTGGAGGTATTCCAACCAATGCACGTTGGCTACTTCGGTTTCGTCCATGTAGAAAGAGGCAATGGTAATGGTGCGCTCTAAGTTGTCGGCGGCGGTCATTTCGATGTTTTCTTCAAAAGTACCCATCACGTGACGACCCCCTTCTATGAATACTAAGTTCGGTCCTTCGGGTTGTCCCTTGAATTTTTCCATCGCAAATCCGCCATCTTCGCCATTAGGACGTTTTTTACCGAAAGCCATGCCTGTGGTGGTACTTTTCTTACCCGGCTTTGTACTTGTAGGTGGGCTTTTCTGGCAGCCTCCGAAGAGAAGCCCCAAAGAGAGCAAAAGGAGTGCAGCGTAATAGGATTTTATTCTTAACATATTTTGCGTTGATTTAGAGATGTCTTGAAGAGGCTCAAAATTGGCTATTGTATAGAATTTGAAAAGCAAAATCAGATTAGACAAGAAAGCGGCAAAAGGGATAGGCGAAGCCTGCTTTCGTTGTCGGAGCGGGTTTGCCCGATAATGTTTTCTGGATTCTTGTTCCAGATTTTTGGGTTTGTGGCAGTTTGTTTTGCCCTTTCTACCCACTTGGGCGCAGTGGGCTACCTACTTTTAATAATGCAGGAAGTTGGCTTTTATTGTGTAGGCGTGGCGAATTATGCTAAAATTATCTAAAAAAAAGCGGCTTCCAACCCTGCCTTTTTGGGGCAACCTTTACAAAAAGAAACCTACTCTTTTCGCGCCTTTTACAAAAGAGGAGAAGGCATAAAGAGTAGGTTCTGAAATTAGTTGCACTACCGACTAAGCCTTTTGCAGGTTTGCATAAAAAGGGCTTAGGCTTTAAAATTACTTAGCAGGAGCAGCTTCTGTGCTAGTAGCAGCAGAATCAACAGGAGCAGCTTCAGTTGCTGTGTTTTCAGCAGCGTTGTCAGCAGGAGCAGCTTCTGTAGTTTGCTCAGGTGCAGTTTGCTCGGTAGTAGCAGGGTCAGTAGTAGTTTCTTCAGCCTTTTTACCACCACAAGCAAAAGTGAAAGTTGCAAGCAATAAAGCAGTAGCGAATAATTTAGTGAATTTCATCGTGTTTTCTTTTTTGAAATGAATGTACAGAGTGAGTAAAAGCAAAGTGTTTGTTTGGAAAGGCTTTGAGTTTGAAGCCTTTGAAAAACAATGCAAGATTACGACAAAAATCTCAAACACAAGCATCTTTTTCCAAAAAAAACTCAAAAAATTTCTTTTTTTTGGATTTTTGGCTTAGGCTTCTATTTTTTTTGTACTTTTGTACCCTTTTTTTCGAACTTGTGTCGATTTTTTCGCTTTTCGCTTCAAAAATAACAAGGTCTTTTTTGGGATTCAAAGTGAAAAGGGGAGTAACTTTTTTTGTAAGTGTTTGAAAATGAGGGTCTTATTTTTTGAGGTGATAAAAAAAACGGCTTGCTATGTGTTTGTAGGTGCAATATCATACAAGATTTGAATACTTTGCGTCATTTGGCGATAAAGTTCGCCGTAGTGAGGGGGCAGGTGGCTCTGCAAATAGGCAAGGTGCTGGTCTAAGGTCGTTGTATCGCGCCGTAGGGCGGGACCCGTTTGGGCAGCAAAAGGCGAAAGTACGAAGGCTTTTTCTGTGGTTTCCGCAATAAGCGGCTGCAAGAGTTGGAAGTCGAGTCCCTCTTTTTCCAAAATTTGCGCACTAATCGCCCAACAGTGATTGACAAAATTACAAGCAAAGACAGCCGCTACATGCAGTTTGGCGCGTGCCGCACTATTGAGGGCAAGCGTTTGGGGGCTTAGTTTTTTGCCCAACGCCAAGAGTGCCTGCAATAAAGTTTCGTCTTTGGCTTCTACCCCAAGCGGTATCTGTTGCCAATTTACTTCTTTTTCAAAACTAAATGTTTGCAGCGGATAGAAAACGCCGATTCTTACCTTTGGCTCTAAACCTTCCAAGACCGAAAGCGACATCGCACCCGAAGTATGCACAAGAGAAGCTCCCGCAGGCAGTTGGAGTTGGGGTAGGATAGTGGCTACCGCCGAATCGCTGACCGCCAAGATAAATAAGTCGGCTTCTTCCTTCGAAAAATCCGTATGGTTTTGTGTCTTTGCGCCTACTTTCGCCGCCAATTTTTCGGCATGCGCAAGCGTGCGGCTATAAACACAACTTATTTCAAGCGACAAATGCTTGAAAGCCTGTGCTAAGTGAGTGGCAACTCTGCCCGAACCAATAAGGACAATTTTTTGTATTTCAAGCATAAACTTTTTTTTAACCGTCGCCGAGGGCGTTGCCCGTCGGCGAGGTTTTGGATAGCCAAGCCAATATTTTCTACAAAGGAAAAAATGAGGGCATTGTCTTTTATTTTTAGCCCAAAAAAGGCATCTTGACGACTTTTGCCTTGATTCGTTTTCCTTCGCGCACTTCTACAAAGACTTCGCTTCCTATTTTGTGGAAAGGTGTATTTAGATACGCCATGCCGATTGAAATTTTTAGGGTAGGCGATTGCGTTCCCGAAGTTATCTCACCAATAAGATTGCCTTCTGCATCAAAGATTTGATGGTGTTGGCGTGCAATGCCTTTGTCTAAGATTTCTAAGCCTACCAATTTTCGGCTTGTGCCTTCTTCTTTTTGCTTTTTGAGCAGGTCGGCATCAATAAAGTTTTTGTTGAATTTGGTTATCCAACCCAAACCCGCCTCTATGGGTGAAGTGCTATCGTCGATGTCGTTTCCATACAGGCAAAAGCCCATCTCTAAACGCAGAGTATCGCGTGCTGCTAAGCCAATAGGTTGAATTCCCTGTGGCGCACCACTTTCCATTATCGCCTGCCAAACTTTTTCTGCCGCTTCGTTTGGTACATAGACTTCATAGCCGCCTGCGCCTGTGTAGCCTGTGGTAGAAATAAGCACGTCTGGCACGCCTGCAAAGGTGGTTTTGATGAAATGGTAGTATTTCATGCTGCCCAAATTTGCTTCCGTAAGGGGCTGCAAAGCGTCAGTGGCTAATTTGCCCTGAACGGCAAAAAGAGAAGTTTGTGCCGAAATATCGCGCATCTCTACGCCTTCGGGTTTGTGGCTCAAAAGCCAATTCCAATCTTTTTCTATATTAGAGGCATTGACTACCAAAAGATACGATTCCTGACCCAAACGATAAACCAAGAGGTCATCTACGATACCGCCTTTGCCGTTGGGTAGGCAGGAGTATTGCACCTTGCCCTCATAAAGGCTGCTTACGTCGTTGCTGGTTACGTATTGTAAAAAATCGGTCGCGCCTACGCCCGAAACCAAAAATTCGCCCATGTGAGAAACATCAAAGATGCCCACTTTTTGGCGAACCGTCTGATGCTCGGCATTTTGAGAGCTATACCAAACAGGCATCTGAAAACCTGCAAAGGGGACAAGTTTCGCGCCCAACTGCTCATGGATATGGTGCAAGGCTACTTTTTGGAGTGTGTTTGTGTCTGTGTTCATGGTCGAAATGGTACGAATATGGGTATAAAAAGCCTTTTTGCAAAGATAGCGCAATCGAGAGAAAAAAACGCCTTTTTTCACGTTTTCTAAAAAAGAAGCGTATTTTTGCTTTCCTCAACTACTTTCAATTTGAACTGTATGCAGCAAACCACTCTTGCTATTATCGGTCTGGGTTATGTAGGGCTGCCCTTAGCCGTTACCTTTGGGCAGAAATACCCTACAATCGGCTTCGACATCAACCCAAGCCGCATCAAAGAACTACAACAGGGCATCGATAAAACCTTAGAAACAACAGCGCAGGAATTAGCCGCCGCCCAATTTTTATCCTACACAACGCAGTTGGACGATTTAAGGCAAGCCAACATTTTTATCATCACCGTCCCTACGCCCATAGACGCTTACAAAATTCCCGACCTTACGCCGCTCAAACGTGCTTCGCAAATGATAGGAAAGGTCTTGAAAAAAGGCGACATCGTCGTCTATGAATCGACGGTCTATCCTACCTGCACCGAAGAAGATTGCGTTCCCCTTTTAGAAAAGGAAAGCGGCTTGGTCTATAACCGCGATTTCTATTGTGGCTATTCGCCTGAACGCATCAATCCGGGCGATAAGCAGCATACCCTTACCAAAATCAAGAAAGTGGTCAGTGGCAGCACGCCCGATGTGGCACAGCAGCTCAACGCCCTTTATGGCTCTATCATCGAGGCAGGTACGCATTTGGCTTCTTCTATCAAAGTGGCAGAGGCTTCGAAGGTTATCGAAAATGCACAAAGAGATTTGAACATTGCCTTTGTCAATGAGTTGGCTCTTATTTTTGATAGAATGGGCATCGATACGACCGAAGTGCTGGAAGCGGCAGGCACAAAGTGGAACTTTCTCCCCTTTCGCCCTGGTCTGGTAGGGGGGCATTGTATCGGCGTAGACCCCTACTACCTCACACACAAGGCGGAAAGTTTGGGCTATCACCCCGAAGTTATCTTGGCAGGCAGGCGCATCAATGACAATATGGGCAGCTTTATTGCCGCCAAAATCGTCAAACTTTTGATACAAAAAGATATACACGTAAAAGGTGCAAATATCTTGGTCTTAGGCATCACCTTCAAAGAAAATTGCCCCGACATCCGCAATTCCAAAGTTATTGATGTGATTCGCGAATTGCAGGATTTTGGTACGACCGTATCCATTCACGACCCATGGGCAAGCCCCGAAGAAGTCCTGCACGAGTACGGAATTGATTTGATGACAACCCAAAAATTAGAACAAGCCGCACCCTTCGACGCACTTGTCTTGGCAGTGGCGCATCGTGAGTTTGAAAATTTGGAAATAAAAAAACTCTGCAATGCAAAGTCGGTAGTTTATGATGTCAAATCCAAACTTGCCAAAGAGGTCATTACGGCACGCCTTTAAGATTTCCTCCTTCTTTTCTTGTCATTTTTCTTTTGCAGCCCCGCCCCAATAATGTTAAGCAATGTTAAAATGTTAAGTTCTGTGGAAAGCCTTATTTTGTCAAAGTTTTGTCAAAGTCTTGTCAAATTAGAAACGAAATAAAATTTGGTTTTGAAACCCTCCCTTTGGGGGAGGGCAGGGTGGGGTTCATTCCTTTTTTTATTTCAATCTCACTGCGGACAAGTCACTGCCTTGTCCCTACCTTTGTATTTGATTTTTAGAATTTAACATCACTACGCCTGCTGCTACTATGTTTTTTCTGCTCTCTAAAACGCTGGATTTTCTGCTTTCGCCTGCTTTTTGGCTCTTGCTGATGTTGCTCTTTTTGCTTTTTATGAAAAATAGCCATTGGAAGCGGCGGCTTTTGCGCTTTATGATAGTGTTTTTTTTGATTTTTACGAATAAGTTTATTGTCAATGAGGCGTGGCTGCTTTGGGAAATTCCCCCAACGCCGATGGAAGAAGTCGGAAGCTATCAAGTGGGCATTGTCCTGACAGGGGTTACACAACCTTTCAAATCGCCTTACGACCGCGTTTATTTCGATAAGGGTGCGGATAGGATTTTCCATGCCTTGCTTTTGTATAGAAAAGGGAAAATCAAAAAAATTATGGTCTGTGGTGCGCCTCATATCCGTTGGAACGGGCAGACAGACGGCAAACAGACGCAGGACGTAGAGCAAATGCTGATAGCGGCAGGCGTGCCGATTGGCGATATTATTTTGGAAAGGAAGTCGAAGAATACCTATGAAAACGCCCTTTTTGCCAAAAAAATGCTCACTACCTACCAAATCAAGGAAAAGCCCTTGCTTATTACCTCTGCCTTTCATTTGCGCAGGGCGCGTGCCTGTTTCGAAAAAGCAGACATTGCCGTTGATACGTTCAGCACTGATTTTTACTCCATAGAAAGGGAATTTGCCTACAATCCCATTCCTTCCGAAAAAAACTTGTACGATTGGGGCAAACTCATACACGAATGGGCAGGCTATCTGGTCTATAAAATGACAGGAAAGATTTGAAAAGTGGCGAAGTGGTAGAAAAAATGCAGCGACAAGGCATTGTCCGAAGGTAGGCAGAAATGCAAGGGCGATTTCATAGCCGAGATACGATACAAGCCAAATTTTATTTTGTTTTAAGTTTGAAAACAAGTAGCTTTTGGTAGAATCTAACCTTATTTGGGCTTGGCGTTGTAACAACAACACCTTCGCGCTTGTGCCGCGCTTGTGGTCATACTTTCTAAGGGTTTGTCCTTAAAAAAGGGCTTTTCAACAAAAAAAGAGAAAAAAAGTTGTGTGCTACCTTTATTATGCTTTTCTTAGGCTTTTATTTTTAGTCTGATACGTTTTTGGCTCAAAATCATCTTCTAACCCTATTTCAATACGCTTCAAACACTTTTCGCATGACTTGGGATATTGCAGTTTTAGAATCATACCGCCACAAAGCCGACCCTTTGGCTGATGCCGTAGTTGCCAAAATTATAGAAAGTGGCGAGGTAGAACACGTCAATCAACTTTTTAGGAAGATGGTAGAAAATATGTCGCTACCGATGGAGGAAATGCCCGACTATGTGCGCGATTATTTCCTACAAACCGCCCAACTTCCTGCCTTTGCTGATACCCGTTTGATAGCGATAGGGCAGCAAGTTTTTGCTACCTATGGTCCCGAAATTTCGATGATGCTGCTCTGCAAGGCATTGCCTTCGAGCTACACTTGCGGCAATGGAGCAGAGGTATTGTATGCCACAGGGCGTTTGAACGAACAACATGGCGACTTACAACCCTTTACGCGCCGCCTGATGGAAACTTCACAATTTGTGATTGATGTATTAGCCGAAAAAGGCATTGAGCCAAGTGGTAGGGGGATTCGCTCGGCACAAAAGGTGCGCCTCATGCATGCCTCCATTCGCTACTTTCTGCACCAAAGGGGCGATTGGGACTACGAAAAATTGGGTATTCCCATCAATCAAGAAGACATGGCGGGTACGCTCATGGCTTTTGCCGCCTATCCCATCGAGGGCTTGGGGCAGATTGGCATAGACCTCTCGAAAGAACAAAAAGAGGGCTATTTTCACGTTTGGCGACTTATCGGGACGGTCATGGGCGTAGAGCCTGACCTGATACCCACTCATTTTGAGGCAGGCATGAAATTGGGGTATGCCATTTTAGACCACCAAAAACGACAGACGCAGGCAGGAATTGAGTTAGGGAAAGCCTGTTTAGATTTCTTAAAAAGCATCACCCCAACGACGCTTTTTGATTTTTACCCCCAAATGTTGGTGCGCTACCTCATGGGCGACGAACTCGCTAACATTATCGCCGTCCCCGACTTTCCAAATTATGCTGAAAAATTGTTACAAAAACTCACCATTGCTATTTTTGGAAAAGTGGATAAGACAATGGATAGAAATGGACTCATTGCAGCTCTGGCACGCCATTTCAATACGCGCCTTTTAGAAGGTATGATAAATCATTTCAATCATGAAAAGCAAATCAATTTTTATATTCCCCCTTCTTTGCAAGAAAATTGGCTGCCCAAGCCGCTGGTAGAAAGTTGGAAGACCCAACTGGCGACTCCTGATATTTTGGGCTACCGTCTGGCTTTGCAAAAGAAAGAAAAAAACTAAACCCTTTATCAACTTTTCACCATCAAATTACGAATATGGAGGCTTGGATAAACTTGAAAGATTACACGCTTTTGCAGCAATCTTTTTTTATTTTAGATACCCTTTTTTGGCTTGTGGTTTATGTTTTGGTAGAATATAAAGCGCAAAAATACAAATATGTAGGTATTCCTGCTATGGCTTTGGCTGCCAACATTGGTTGGGAGTTCGTTTGGAGTTGGGTTTTAGTTACTGACTTGGGCGAACTTTTTGTCTGGGGGGCGCGGCTTTGGTTCTTCTTTGATGTTTTGCTTTTTTACCGTCTGATGCAATACGGCGACAAGCAAATAAGCAATTTTTTCCTTAAAAAATATTTCAAGCTCTGGGTTTCGTTGGCTGTGGTGATGTGGGCGGCACTTATTTATACTTTTACCGTTCAGTTTGGCGACCCCATTGGCGGCACAACAGGCTATATTCTCAATTTGATGATGTCTATTTTGTTTATTGTGCTTTTTTTATCGAATCCAAAAGAAAAAGCCTTATCTTTGGGTATTGCTTGGTGCAAAATGATAGGTACTGTGCTGATTGTTATTAGTTTTTGGGTAGGGGCAGGCGAATTTCCTTTTGTTACGGTTATTGGTATCGCAACTTTTTTGATAGACTTGTGTTATATTGCTTTGCTTTCAAATCGCCAAAAAATCGTGTCTGTTCTTGCTCAAAACCAGAAGTAAATCCTTACCCTCTGCCATCTAACCCTTCGAGGCTGAATAAAATGCGTTTCTCTGCTCTACGTTTTGCTTCTTTTTTGCTTTGGCTCGGCTTTCTGTTTGTGCTTGCATTTCTCGAAATGCAGGCGCAGCCTATTCTGTTTGAGGCACATCTATCACGCACTCCCATCGAGGCACAAATCCGCGTTTGGCAAAATGCAGAGGAGAAGATTGAAGTGGCGCAGGTGCGGCAGATGTACTTAGAAAAGCCCGAACTTTTCGTTCCTTATCAATGGGAGAAATTGCCTTTGGGGGCTTCCCAAAATTGGCTGCATTTTACGATTCAAAATCGAGACAAAAAGCCCCAAAAGTGTGTCATACAAACTACAAAATTTGATTTCCTTACGTTTTATGTTCTCCAAAAAGACGGCACTTGGAAAAGTATTGAAACGGGAACTTCTTATCCACAAAGCCAAAAAGAGAACGTTTTTGGGGCTTATTCTATCGCGCTTTTAGAGTTGGACGCAGAGGCACAAACGGAGGTCTTTGTAAAGGCAACCTACTTAGAACGCACCGAATTGGATTTGAGTCCTATTCAGATGAACTTTCACATACAATCTGAATCATACTATCAGACCCAAAAAGACACGCGCAATTTAGCCATGAGTTTTTACACAGGGGCTTTACTTGTGATGTTGCTCTACAACTTTTTTCTCTACCTCATCACAAGAGATGTGCATTATAGGCTTTATTTGCTCATTGCGCCTTCTATCTATGCCTTTATCTTTTTTTCCTCTGGACTGGGAGTAGATTTGATAGAAAATGCCGCAAATACGGCTCTCTATCTGATGATAACCTCTTTTTTTCATATCAATTTTCACGTGCTTTTTTCGTTTTATATCCTGCGCATCAAGACCTTTTTTCCCAAAGTCGTCAAGGTTATTATGGTGGTTTTGGCGGTCTATAATGTTTTATTATTTATCGCGCCGCTCTCAAATGGGCTGGTCGGCGTTTTAGCGCGTGCCTTAGCAACGCCTTTGGTCTTTGGGCTTTTTGGCTATACGCTTTATTTAGCGTTTCGCGTCTGGAAGAAAGAAGACTACGCACCTGCTTATTATTTCTTTTGGGCGAACTTTTTTTACATGGTCTTTATGGTGATTGCGGTGCTTCAATTACTTGGGGTGCTGCCCTTTCAATTTTTGGGCTTAGAATCGTGGCAGAACAATCTTATCGGTTCGGTTATCGAGCTGACTCTTTTTTCTTTGAGCATCAGTGCTAAAATTACACACATGCAAAAAGAACTTGCCAAACAGCAAATCGAGCAAGCCCGCATTTTAAAAGAAGAAGAAACCAAGCGTTTGGCTTTGATAGAAAAGCAAAACCGCGAATTAGAACAAAAGGTAGCCGAGCGCACTGCCGAATTGGTAGAGCGCAACGAAGAAATCCAGCAGCAAAATGAGGAGTTGCAAATTACGTCGGAAAAATTAGAACACCAGCACCACCTCTTAGAAGAAGTCTATAAAGACATTCAGGCTTCGATAAGCTATGCCCAGCGCATACAAGAAGCGCATTTGCCCAAAACCGACCTTTTGCAGCGTTGTTTTTCAGATTATTTTATCTTCTTTCAGCCGCGCGATGTCGTGAGTGGCGATTTTTATTGGGCTGCCGAAATTTGGGTACAAGGTATGAAAAGGCAGGTCTTTGTCGTTGCCGACTGCACAGGACATGGCGTACCGGGTGCTTTTATGAGTCTGATTTGTGCTAATTTATTAAATCAAATTATCATAGAAAGAAACTATCACGACCCTGCCCAAATCCTGACTAAATTAGACCAAACCCTGCGCCTTTTCCTCAATAAGGACATCACCCAGAATCACGACGGCATGGACTGTGCCTTGATTGTTTTAGATAAAAATAAAAAAGAATTGCACTTTTCAGGTGCAAAACGTCCGCTTTTCTATTTTCAAAAGCAGGAACTACACATCTTGCGTGGCGACTCGAAAAGTATCGGCGGACACGAGCGCGAAAAGGGCTTCTTTCACACCCACACACTTTCTTTTGAAGAGCCGACACGTTTTTACCTTTTCTCTGATGGCTACGCCGACCAAATTGGGGGCGAACAAAATCGCAAGTTTATGATAAAAAACTTTCGCGACCTGCTCACCCAAATTCATCTCGACGATTTCAAGACCCAAAAGCAAAAAGTTGAAAGCACTTTTTGGAAATGGCAGGGCAAAGAGAGCCAAGTAGATGACATTTTAGTCGTCGGTTTTGAAGTGTAATTCTAAAAGTTAGGCGCAAATGTAGAAACAAGGCACTGTTCTCTCCGCAGCGAGGCTTAAACCCTAAGTGTCTTCAAGACGCTTAGGGTTTGCGTGTTTTGCCAAGTTTTATTTCCTGTCAAATTTGAAAATGTGGCGTTTTTTATAGCGCGTAAAATTGTTGCCCAAAGGAGAGGATTGTCGTTAGGCATCTCTATTTTACTTCAAAATCTAATATTTTTTCTGTTTCTAAAAAGGCTTCTAATCTGTCCCCTATCTTGACGGCTGCCACACCTGCGGGCGTGCCTGTAAAGATAATATCGCCAACTTTGAGGGTAAAAAATTGAGAAACATAAGCAATGATTTCATCAAAATCCCAAATCATGAGCTTGCTATTGCCTTGTTGTCTAATTTGCCCATTGACGGAAAGCGAAAAGTTGAGGTCTTTGAGATTGGCGAAATGTTCCTTTGGCACAAAATCAGAAATAGGGGCAGAGCCATTAAAGCCTTTGGCAATTTCCCAAGGCAAGCCTTTGGCTTTGAGTTGGTTTTGCAGGTCGCGTGCCGTAAAATCTATACCCAAGCCGATTTTATCGTAATAATTGGGCGCAAATTTTTTGTCGATGTACTTTCCTTCACGGCTAATTCGCAAGATAATTTCCAATTCGTGGTGAATATCATTTGAAAAATCAGGGTGATAAAAAGGGGCGTTATTTTTTAGAACTGCCGTATCGGGTTTGAGAAAAACAACAGGTGCAGCAGGTCTTTCGTTGGCAAGTTCGGCGATATGGTCGGCGTAGTTTCTGCCAATAGCAATTATTTTCATTAGTGATTTGGTTTTAGTTGTAATACTTTTTCAATAAAATTGATGCCAATTTGTCCATTTTTTCTACCCAAAATGGCTAAGTAGTAGGGGGGAGCATAGCCTTTTTCGTGCGCCCACTGCAAAAAAGTGTAGGAGGCACTTAGAAAGTGCAAGTTTTTATCAATATTAGACAAATGACACCAAACTTTTAGCTTTCGCAAGACTCTGCGCTCGATGCTACGCTCACTAATTTGCGCTTCCTTTTGAAAGTGAAAAACCTTGCTTTGGGGCTTTTCTTCGCCCAATTCGGCTTTGTTGCGCAAAAACATCTGTACGGGAAAGGGCAGCAAATAAGGTTCAGACTCAAAACCTTCTACGGGCAGGTAGTATTCGCCCTTCTTTTTGATAAGTTTGTCCCAAGTCAGGGAAAAGGCATCACGCCAATTTGCACCTGTGTAGCAGGCGTAGAGAAAAATATGGCGAATATCTTTTTCGAAATTGATTTCTGTGCTGCCCAATATTTCCAATTCGGCGGCAGTTAGGAAATCAGGTAGCGGGGCTTCTACCGTTTGCAGTTGGGCTTCTTTTGGAATTTCGCGACAGGGATTGCTGGAAATATGCCCCTCTTTTTGAGCTTCATCTAAGGCACTTTTTAGCACTTTGAAGTAGTTGTAAGCCGTATTGGGGCTGACGTATTGGCTCAAATGCTTTTGAAAGCCCAAGACCCACTTGGTATTGATAGTTTTAAAAGGCACTTTTTTTGCCCCCTGCATATACTTTTGGAGTTGATAATAGGTGCTGGAACGGTTTGGAAAATGGGGGTTCTTGTCCATCAGTTCTTCGAAGAAAAGAAAAAAATCGGTTGCAGCGGAAGGACTTGCCATAAAGTTGGTGTTTTAGAATGAAGAAGCCAAGATACGCTTTTTTTGAAATGCGACAAAATTTTTTTTGGGGAAAGCGCAACTTAAAAAAGGGTCAGGCTTATCAAAATGCCATAACCGCTTATCATACCATCTAAAAAAAGCACGTGATAATGGGCAATGCGTTGCGATTGGGTATGTTGTGCAAAAATAGAAAAAAGTAGCATAAAAACAAAACTGATAACCTGCGGCGCACGAAATTTTATTTGGATAGGAGCGAGTATTTCCCAAAGGATAAGGAAGGAGAAAAGAAAAAACACCAAAAAACTTACACGCTTTTTTCCCAAGTGCTGTGCCAAAGTGGGGAGCGATTGTTGGGAGTCGGAGTCGGCATCACGTAGGTCGAAGGGCAGGGTAATGGCAAAAATCCAAAGTAGGCGTTGGAAAAAAAGTTGCAAGATAATTGGGTCGTCTATCCAAAGATTTTCTTCAAGGGTAGGGAAGATAACCGTAGAGCTTGCCCATACATAGGCGACGATAAAAATTTTGAGATAGGGAATTTTGCGCAAAGGCGGGATAGCCCAACGCGAAGAAAGTGGAAGGGGTAAGGTATAAAAAATAGACAAAAATCCTAAATGTATCAAGAAAAGAAGCTGATTGGCACTCATCAAAAAGACCAACCCTGAAAGGGCGCAAGTGCTTGAAAGTAAGATGATTTTACCCATCTTTTCGCCTTTTTGTAACATAAAAAATGGAAAACCTTGCTTTTTTTCATACCAAAAAATAAAAAGATTATAGGTCAGGAGGGTAGCAAAAAAAATTACCCACAGAAGCGAGAGATGGATTTTTTTTTCCGTTTGTAGGCAGGTAGCAAAAGTAGCCCAAACCGCTCCTGCGGCTATCCAAATCTGGCTGCGCAAAAGCAGGTGCAAACCCTTTTCAAACCTATTTGCGCCCTGCACCCACTTAGGGGGCAGATTTCGAAAAAAGGATTGGAAAAATATAAGGAGTGCTTTCAAAAGGATAATAGAGATGATAAACAAAAAGGAAATACCCAACTATTTCATAAAGGCTTCCTACAAAGTTACGAAAAGGCGAACAAGTGGCGTAGAGAAGTGAAAAAACAGCAACTTTCTGGCATCTTTTTCGTTAAATAGAATAAAAACCTTACATCAAAACGCAATCTCTTGAATTTTGCCGCGCTTTTCAAAAAATAAGATGAAATATAACGATAAAATGATACGACCATGAAAAATTCTCTACCTCTCCCTGCTGCCGCGCCTTCATTTGAGGATAGGCGTGAAGCCTACTTTACTTTTCCACTTATCGCCCCTGCGCATTTTTTAGGCAAAAAAACGCCTATTTCTTTTTCTGTTTTATTGCGCTTTCTTTTTGTGCTTACCCTGATGGGGCTGCCCTTTGCGCCTTCTTATGCCCAACACGAGGGTCTGGATTGGTATGTTAATGGGGAAAATCATCGCAAGCAAGCGCGTTATGATTTAGCACTTTCCGACTACGACAAGGCTGTGCAGCGCGAACCACAAAATCCGCACTATCTCTACGCCAAGGCGCAATGCGAATACCAACTCAAACGCCCCGAAGCGGCGATTCAGTCCCTTCAAACGGCAGTAAAGGCAAATGCTACCTACGCGCCTGCCTATGGGCTTTTGGGGCGCATCTATTTGGAAAAAAACGAAACCGAAAATGCGGCGCGTCTGTATGATATTGCAGCCCGCTATGAAAAAGACCAAGAGAAAAAGTTTTTTTACAAAACTTTTGTTATCAATCACTACATACGCGAAAAAAAATGGGAAACCGCCTTTCAGAAAGCCCAAGAAGCGAAAGTAGATTTTGGCTCTGACCCCGAAGTGCGCTATTTGGAGGCGCGTACTGCCAATCAGCTCAAAAAATACGAAGTGGCGCGTGAGGCAATTTTAGCCATCGAGGGCAAAGTTGCTACTTTGCACCAAAGCGAAAATGCGAAATTTTACTACCAATTAGGCTATGCCTACTATCATTTGGAAGACTATGAGCTGGCTTCTAAGGCGTGGAATAAGGCTAATTACGGCAACTTCAAGACACAGATTGAGGTCTTTTCGGCTCCTTATTTGGCAAAATTAGCCGAATCTTATTGCCTGATTCAGGATTGGGAAAAAGCGCGTGCCTTTGCCGAAAAGACGGTTCGCATCGATGCCCAAAATGCTACGGCTTATATGGTTTTGGCAAAAATAGCGGCTCAAAATCGTCCTATCAGTGCGCCGCTCGAACTTTACGAAAAGGCGGCACGATTTGAAAAAGACCTCAAACGCTCGGCACTTTTGTATGAAGAAATTGCCAACTGCCATTTGGCGCAAGAAAATTATCCTGCTGCCCTTCAAGCGGCTGAAAATGGACTTACCTTTTCGGCTACTCACAAGAACTTACTTTATCTCAAAGCCCTTTCTCTTTTTCATCTCAAACGCTATCAGGAGGCAATTTTGGCAGCCGAGCGCGTCATTCCCTACCTTCGCGACAAGGTAGAACAGAGTCAGATGCTTTTCCTTTTGGGTAAGGCATATCAAATGATGGGGAAAGATAATTTGGCGCGTCGTGCGTATAGTGCCGTAGAAGAAGAGCCGTTCAAAATTGCGGCAAGCTATGAATTGCGGCTGATGAATGGCGAATAGTGCCTACTTTTCGAAACAAGATTCAAACCCTACAAGATTCAAACCCTAAGCGTCTGCAAGGCTCTTAGGGTTTTCTATTTTGGCTCTCATTGGGGCAGGAAGAGGCTAAAAAAGGCTACAAAAAAAAGCCTGCTCCCAAATTGGAAACAGACCTTTTTCACTCTATACATCAAAAACGATTATTGAGCGTTTGCTGTGGCACTTGCTTGGGTCTTGAACTCAAAACCTAAGTTAATTTTGTTGTGGATAAACTTGTCGCCTAAGCTCTTGTCGCCTTCCGACTTATAGACGATACCCCAGTTGGTACGGTCGATGTTGAATTTGGCACTGCCCGAAGCACCATCGGCGGCGGCAGAAAGGTTGGCATAGAAAGTAATGCTATTGGTCTTATCCAAAATGGTGAGGTTGCCCGTAACTTTGTGAGTAGGGTTTTGCGTGTTGTGTTCGCCTTCGAGCTTCACTTCACCAGAGATAGGCTCTACACTTGCAATCTCAAAAGTTGCGGTAGGATATTGTTCGGCATTGAAGAAGTCTGCGCCTTTGAGGTGTCCTACCAAATCGGCGTTTGATTTTTCGTCAGTGATGTCTTTCACTACGATACTGTTCATATCAATCACAATTTTTCCACCTGTAACCTGATTGTTTTCCACATATATCTTGCCTTCTTTGATACCAATAGTACCGTCGTGCTGTCCTGTGGGTTTTGTACCAATCCAAGTAACGGTGCTAACCTGTGGGTCGATAGCAAATTCTTGGGCTGTGGCTTTTTGCTCTTCTGTATTGACAACTACCTCTTCTTTGGTTTCAGCCTCTTGGCTTTGAGGCGCACTATTGCAGGCTACTACCAAAGCAGCTAAAAAAAACGCGGCAATCGCTAAACGAACAGATTTGAAAATCATAAGACAATGGGTTTAAATGTGTAGAAAAAGCTAAAAACGCAATTTCAAAAATCCATCGCAAAGGTAGGCAAAAGGTTTTAATCTTCCAAATAGTTGTAGGTACAATTATTTTAGCGCACCCCATACAACACCTGCAAAAAAAGTAGGGTTGGAATATCCTGACCCTACTTTTAGCTCGTTTTTGGTTCAAATCCTGCTTCCTTTTGTTAGGAAGAAAGGCAAATGTTACCTTACGGTCTTGATTTTAGCAATGGTATCGATGCGCTTTTGTGCAATGGCAATCGCTACTTCTTGCGCATTTTGTTTTTTGGTCAGAGAGGTTTTCAAAACTTCTAAACAAGCGTCGTAGAGGCTTTCTGTTTTATTGACTACCCACTCGTTTGGCAATTTGGCATATTCCGAATAGACATTGATGACTCCGCCTGCATTGATAAGGAAGTCGGGTACGTAGATAATGCCTTTTTCTAAACAAGCGTCGCCGTGTCGTTTTTCGTCTTGTAGTTGGTTATTGGCACAGCCCGCAATGATTTGGCACTTCAAACGGCTTAGGGTTTGGTCATTAACGGTAGCACCTAAGGCACAAGGCGCGTAGATATCGACATCTAAATCATAAATGTCTTCCTTTCCAACAATTTCTACTTTGTACTTCTTGGCAATCGCTTGCAGGCGGTCGGCGTAGATGTCGGTTACAAAAATGGTAGCCCCTTCTTTTTCCAGATGCGCAATGATATGCTCGCCTACGTTGCCTGCACCCTGAATCGCCACTTTCTTGCCTGCCAAACTGTCATTGCCATAGGCGACTTTGGCGGCAGCTTTCATGCCTACATACGTGCCTAAGGCGGTATAAGGAGAGGGGTCGCCTGCGCCGCCTCTGCTCTCTGCCAAGCCCGTAACGTGTTGGGTTTCCATCGCGATATAATCCATGTCGCGCTCGTTCATGCCTACATCTTCGGCAGTGATATACTTTCCGTTAAGGCTCTGCACAAACTTTCCAAACCTGCGCAAAAGGGCTTCATTTTTTTGCGTGCGTGCATCGCCGATAATAACCGCCTTGCCGCCTCCCAAATTCAGACCCGCAATGGCATTCTTGAACGTCATGCCGCGCGAAAGGCGTAGCGCGTCGCGTACCGCATCAGCTTCATTTTCATAAACCCACATGCGCGTCCCCCCCAAGGCGGGACCTAAAACGGTGTTATGCACGCCGATAATAGCTTTCAAACCTGTTGCGTCGTCGTAGCAAAAGACGACATTTTCATGCCCCATGGTAGAGATTTGCTCGAAGAGCGAGGGTGCATGCGTGGTAGAAGTAGTCGTTTCAACCATGAGAGTCCTCTATTAAGAAAGTGTGTAATGTGTATGTGTGGTGGGTCGGATATAAACAAGACACCCTTGCGGCTGCCTTGCTGCCCTTTTTCCTGCAAGCAGGAAGTTGTTTTTTTGAGAGGCGGCTGCCCTGCGGATTTTTCGCCTCAAACGTTCGCCTCGAATGAAAGCCTCGATTTTTGTCTTCCTTTGTTGCCCGAAGTAGGCTAAGACTTTGTCTATAAGGCTAATAGCAAAATTAGGGCTTTTTCTAAGAAAAACAACACAAAAAAGCGACACGCTCCAAAAAAGGGCAACTTTCTTAGGCGACTCCTTTTTTACAAAAGTTGGTAGAAGATAGCACAAGGCGAAGATTATTTGTTCTTTGTTTGTTTAAGAAAAATTAACACGTTTGAAAAGCCTATCCGATAAAGATAAATTTTTTTCGCGCCGCGCCCCTATTTTCTTCTTTTTTTTCGCTTTTTTCCTAAAAATGCTCCTTTTTGAGGTCTTGTACCGATAATTTTCGCGTGTGTAGCAAATTTATGAGCCAAAAGAGCCTTTTTTTTCAAAAAAAAACTTAAATTTGAAAAAATGAGTTGAGGCTAACGCTATTATTTTCTATCTTTTATTTTTTTTGTTACAAAAACTAATATGAAACGTCGTCTTTTTATAGAAAAAACACTCAAAGCACTTCCCTTGGTCTTGCTTACGCCCACTGTGCTTAGTGCTTGTTCGGGCGAAGACGAACCCGAAGATGAGGTCGTTGTTCCGAATGGAAAAAGTGTCTTGGTGATAGGGGCAGGCATGGCAGGTTTGGCAGCAGGGCAGAAGCTCAAAAGCAAAGGCTTTGCCGTTACAATCTTGGAAGCACAAAATAGGGTAGGCGGCAGGATTCGTACCTCCTTAGATACAGGTGTTCCTTTTGACGAAGGCGCAAGTTGGATTCATGGCATTAGCGGCAATCCGATGTCGAACTTGGCAAATTTGGCAGGAGCAGCCACGCGCACCACCGACGACGATAGCTATGTCTGCGTCGATAGCAATGGTTCGCGCTATTCCGATAACGACTATCAGCGCAAGCAACGCAATTTTGAGCGCATGCTCGAAACCTTGCACGAGCGAGGGGCAGTAGGGACAAGTTTTCAGACCGTTTTCAATCAAAACTATCCCAACGAAGCCCAAGATAGGCTTTGGAAGTTTTTTATATCTTCTTATCTTACCTTTGACACAGGCGATTTAGACCAACTTTCCTCGCGCTATTATTACGAAGGAGAAGAATACGGAGGGGCAGAGGCTGTTTTGCCACAAGGCTATCAAGCCCTTACCGATTATTTGGCACAGGGGCAGGACATTCGTTTGCAGGAAACCCTAACGGCACTTGATTATCAGGGCAATAAAGTGCAAGCCCAAACTGCTTCGGGTCAGACCTTTGAGGCGGATTATGCCGTTGTTACCCTGCCTTTGGGCGTTTTGAAGCGCGACCAAATTGCCTTTTCGCCTGCTTTGCCCACTAATAAAAAAGAGGCTATCGCAAAAGTAGGCTACAACTGCGTCAATAAATTTTTATTAACTTGGGAAACTGCCTTTTGGGAAAACAAAGACTACCTTTCCTACACGCCTGATGAAGTAGATAAGTATAACTATTTTGTGAATTTGCATAAATTTGGCGCACCCAAACCTGCCCTTCTTACCTTTGCCTATGCGCAGGCAGCACGCCAGACCGAATCGCTTTCTGATGCGCAAATTGTGGAGGAGATTATGGCACATCTAAGGGTTATGTATGGCAATGACATTCCACTACCCACAGGCTTTGCACGCACCCGTTGGCAGAGCAATCCATACAGTTATGGGGGCTATTCCTTTACCGCCCTACAAACGGAAATGCGTCATTTTGACGATTTGGCACAGGACATTCAGAAGCGCGTCTTTTTTGCAGGCGAGCATACACACAAGGAGTATTTTTCCACTGCCCATGGCGCGTATTTGAGTGGCATTAGAGAAGCCGACAAAATTATCGGACTTTGATGTTTGCTTTGGAGCAGGGCAAGGCATTGCCTTGTCCTATGCCCCAAACCCTAAGGGTCTTGAAGACCCTTAGGGTTTAAGTCTAAATTTTATTTCGTGTTAAATTTGAAAAAAACTGTAATAAAACAAGGCTTTTCATAGAACTTAACATTACTGGCGCAAGGCTTTTTCGGTCATCTTCAAAAAAACAAAAAGATTCGACAACATTCAGACCCATATAGGCTTAGATAGCTTTAAAAAACAAACCCTAAGAACCTTGAAGATGCTTAGGGTTTTTAGATACAAAAAAGTTGCTAAAAATATTTTCAACAAACCATCTTGACCCAATTTTTAGATGTGCAGCGGACGGTTTTCGGTGGCGGCTAAACAGGCTTCCTTCACTGCTTCCATGTAGGTGGGGTGTGCATGGCTCATGCGCGAAACATCTTCGGCAGAGGCGCGATATTCCATCGCCGTTACTGCGGCGGCTATCATATCGGCGGCTCGCGCTCCTATGATATGTACGCCCAAAATTTCGTCTGTATTTTTATCAGCCAATACTTTCACCAAGCCGTCTGTGTCCATAGAGGCACGCGCCCTACCTAATGCCATAAAGGGGAATGTTCCCAACTTATAGGCTCTGCCCTGCTCTTTGAGCTGTTCTTCGGTGTAGCCTACGCCTGCCACTTCGGGCCAAGTATAAACCACGTTGGGAATGAGTAGGTAGTTGATATGAGGCTTCTGCCCTGCCAAAAGTTCGGCTACCATTACGCCTTCTTCTTCGGCTTTGTGTGCCAACATTGCACCACGCACGACATCACCGATGGCGTAGATATTGCCTACTCCTGTATGCAAATGGTCATCTACGGGGATAGCTCCGCGCTTATCTACCTGAATCCCTACTTTTTCTAAGCCCAGCCCTGCCGTATAGGGGCTTCTTCCTACCGAAAGTAGGCAGTAGTCGCCGCGCAGTTCTACTTCATTGCCTTTTTTATCCTTTGCGATAACGACAACTTCGTCCCCTTCTTGATAGGTCTTTTCTACTTTGTGTTGTAGGTAGAATTTCGCGCCGAGCGTCTTTTTCGTTACGCGCTCCAATTCTTTGCCCATGCTGCTATCCATGCCTGCAATGATTCTATCCATAAATTCTACCACAGACACCTTTGCGCCCAAACGCGCATAGACCGAACCCAACTCCATGCCAATCACGCCGCCGCCAATCACGATAAGGTGCTTGGGAATTTCGGAAAGTTCTAAGGCTTCGGTAGAGGTAATAAAACGCTTCTTGTCGTAGGGAAAGAAGGGGAAAATAGACGGCTTCGAGCCTGTGGCGATGATGATATTTTTGCCCGTAATTTGGCTTTTCTTGCCCTCTGCCGTTATTTCTACTGTATTTTTATCTACAAAAGAGCCGATGCCTTGATGCACCTCTATTTTGTTTTTTTTCATCAAAAAGGCGATACCCGAATTGTTCTGTTTGACTACATCACGCTTGCGGTCTATCATTTGGGTAAAATTGATTGCCGTTTCTTTTACCTCAATGCCATGTGTTTTGAAGCTATGCAGGGCATTGTGGTAGTGTTCGGAAGAGTCTAAAAGTGCCTTCGAAGGAATACAGCCTACATTGAGGCAAGTGCCGCCCAAGTTGGGGTACTTTTCTATGATGGCAGTTTTCATGCCTAATTGGGCGCAGCGGATAGCCGCTACATATCCGCCAGGTCCTGAGCCGATAACGATAACGTCGTATTGCATGAGGTTTCGAGTGGGAATAAAAGGTACGTGTTTGTTTCGAAAGATAAAGCTAAACAATTTAGTGGCAAATGCCAAATTTACTGCCTCCGTCTTCTCTATAAAAAGGGCATAGATTGTCCTGAAAGCCCAAATAAAGCCTATTTTTTTCTGTAAAAATAAGATAGTTTCTTTGGAAATAAGGCGGACGGCTTCACAAAAATTTCATCTAACCGAAAAAAAATTTTCGCATTTCAAAAGTTTTTCGTTTTTTTGCTTGCAGTTCGGCAGAGAATCGCTATTTTAGTCTGAAATTTGCCAACCTACACAAAAGTCTCGCGCTCCTTTGGCGGTAAAAAGCCCACTCCTGCCTCATTTGGTTCAAAAGCCTCTTTTCTAAGATTCTTTTTTTTTCTAAAAATGTCCCTAATACGCTTTGCTCACTTTTCTTATCGGTCGTTGCTTTTTGCGATTGTCCTGCTTATACAAGCAGCGAGTGTGGCGCAGGCACAAATTCGTAGGGAATTTTTGAAGGTAGAACAAATTTCTATAGAAAACGGACTTTCTCAAAATTCCTCACAAGTAATCCTACAAGATAAGGAAGGTTATCTTTGGGTAGGTACGCAAGACGGTCTGAACCGTTACAACGCTTACGAAATTACCATTTTTAGAAGCAAGCGCGACGATACCACTGCCATTTGCGACAACAACATCTCTGCCCTTTTGGAAGACTCGCAAGGGCTACTTTGGATAGGCACAACGCGCGGCGTTTCCGTCTTTGATAGGAAAACGCAAAAATTTCGCTCCTTTTTCCGAAATGCCAACGACCCCAAAAGCCTTATCGCCTCCGAAGTTAGTGCCTTAGCCGAAGATAAAAATGGCAACGTTTGGGTAGGAACGAGTATGGGTTTGAGCCGTTTTGATAGAAAAAAGCAGCATTTCGAAAATTTTTTACACGACGAAAACAATCCTGCCTCCCTTCCTGCCAACGACATCACCTGTTTGCTGCCCGACGGCGACCAACTTTGGATAGGCACAAATGGCGGCGGTTTGGCGCGATATGGCTTACAAAATAAAGCCTTTGAAATTTTCAAACCTATCGAAGGCGACACGACTTCGGTATCGAGCATCACGGTTACTTGCTTGCACAAAGACAAGGAAGGCAAGATTTGGGTAGGCGGCAACGGATTGCAATATTACGACCCCGCAACTCATACTTTTCCCTATCATATCCGCAGAAATATTCGTTTTAATCGGATTGTAGATTGGAAAGAAAACGAATTGATGGTAGTGGCGGCTGGTGGCACAATTTTGCGCGTACCAAAGACTGAAAAGGAAACCTTTGTGATACAAGACCTCAAATATGATGTAGGGCAGATTATCTATCAACTCTACATCGATAGGGCGGGTATCTTGTGGATAGGAAACCAAAATTCGGGCGTTTTGTATCACGACGAGCAGATGGATAGGTTCAAGCACTATATCCACCAAGATAAAAACCCCCAAAGCCTCAATGCCCCTGTGGTTTGGCACATGAGCAAAGACCAAGATGGTTTTATTTGGGTAGCGACCGAAAACGGTCTTACGCGCATAGACCCCAAAAACAATCAATACTGGCAATACCAAGCTAACATAGAGCAGCTCCGCCCCAATGAATTGCAAGGCAACAACCTAACCACTACCTTAGTAGATAGGGACGGCACGCTTTGGGTTGGTGCAATGGGCGCAGGTCTGCACCGTTTGGAGAGCATTTCGGCAGATGGTAAAAATCTTGCCTTTACCGTTTTTCGCCCAGAAAGGGACAACCCCAATAGTTTGGCTACCAATCAGTTCTTGCTCATGCGCCAAGTGTCTAATGGCGATATTTGGATAGGGGGCTTCAACGGACTCACGCGCCTTGTAAAAGATGCCGCCAATCCTAAAAATGTACGCTTCGAAAAATACATTCACAACCCCGACGACCCCAGTAGCCTGCCTGCCCGTCACGTTTGGGGGCTGTTTGAAGATAGCGAAGGCACACTTTGGATAGGGACAAATTCGGGTATTTTACGCACCGAAAGAGATAGCGAAGGCAAGATTTTGAGCTTCACCCATTACAAACACGACCCCAACGACGATACCACCGTAAGCCACGAGGAAGTACGTGCGCTTGCAGAAGACTCGAAGGGTAATTTTTGGCTTGGAACGTCCAATGGTTTGAATCTTTTTGATAGAAAAACAGGAAAAGCAAAGCATTTAGGCTTAGAATATGAACAAGCAAACTATTCTATTTATGCGATTTTGGTAGATAAATCCGATAACCTTTGGATAAGTACCAACAATGGCATTATGAAATATCTGGCAAATCCTGAGGCAAATCAGGCGCGTTTTATCGTTTTCAATGTCAAAGATGGTTTGCAGAGCAACGAATTTAATTCAGGCTCTTATCATTTGGCAGAGGACGGCGAAATGTTTTTTGGCGGCATCAATGGTTTCAATTCTTTTTATCCTGAAAAGATAGTACCGAACCCTTACAAGCCGCCTGTTGTGTTCACTGATTTCAAAATTTTCAATAAATCGGTAGAAATATCGCGCGAGGAGCAGGAAACGCCCCTTTTGGCACATATCTCTCAAACAGAAGAAATCATCTTGACGCATGAGGATAGGGTCTTTTCTTTCGAATTTGCGGCACTTAATTACCGTCTTTCTGAAAAGAACCAGTATTTTTACAAGATGGAAGGCTTTGATGAAGATTGGGTAGAAGCAGGCAATCGCCGTTTTGCACAATACAGCAATATGCCCGCAGGGAGTTATGTCTTTCGCGTCCGCGCGGTCAATAACGACGGCATTGGTGATGAGCAAGGTATTGCCATTCGTGTCATTATCAAGCCGCCTTTTTGGAAAACTTGGTGGTTTATTTCGCTTTCTGTCGTGAGTATTATCGGGCTTACCTTCGCTATTTATGCCAATAGGGTGCGTTCTATTCAAAACCAGAAGCGCAAGCTCGAACAGCAGGTTGCCGAGCGTACCACCGAAATTGCCAATCAAAACCTAAAATTAGAAGCACAAAAAGGTGAAATCGAGCGTTCTTATGATAACATTCGAATTTTGAGCGAAATTGGGCAGAAAATCACCGCCATTCTCGATTTAGACACCGTCATCAATACCGTTTATGGCTATGTCAATCAGCTCACAGATGCCTCCGCCTTTGGAATTGGTATGTATCATCACGAAGGGCGCAGGCTCGAATTTCGTGGATTTATGGAAAAGGGTGAGCGTATTCCCGATAGTTACGACGAACTGCGCGAAGACAATCTTCTTTCTGTTTGGTGCTTCAAAACGGGCAAAGAGGTCTTTATCAACGACGTAGAAAAGGAAATTCAGCAGTACGCCAAAAACATGACCCTGCCCACAGTTGGCGATAGGTACAATTCTATTATCTATTTGCCACTCACTGCCGAAGGCAAAAATATTGGCGTAATTACGGTACAAAGTCAGAAAATTAACGCTTATACGCATAATGATTTAACCATCTTGCGAACTTTAGCCTCTTATATTTCTATCGCCTTAGAAAATGCGTCTAATTTCCAACGCCTTGCAGAGGCAAACGAAATTATCAAGAGCAAGAACCAAGCTATTTTGAGCAGTATCCGATACGGCGAAACGATACAGCAGGCTATCCTGCCCGACGAAAAGATTTTTGCCCACCATTTTGCCGACCATTTTATCCTCTTTATGCCGCAGGCTATGGTTTCGGGCGACTTCTATTGGTGCTTGCGAGCGCACAACAAAATCTTCGTTGCCGCTGTGGATTGCACAGGGCATGGCGTGCCGGGTGCTTTTATGTCTATGATTGGAAACGCGCTTTTACACGAAATTATTACCCTGAAAAGCGTCACCGAGCCTGCACTAATTCTCGAAGAGCTACACAAAGACGTGCGAGATGCCCTCCATCAAGATGACGACCAAAATTCAGATGGCATGGACGTTTGCCTCTGTGTCTTTGACGAAGAGTGGCGCGAAGGACGCAGAAAAGTAGTTTTTGCAGGTGCAAAACGCCCACTTTTTATTTACAAAGACGACAAACTTATCGAAATCAAAGGCAGCAGAAAATCCATCGGCGGCAGGCAGAAAGACGAAAAATCTTTCGAGCAGCGCGAACTTTTCCTCGAAGCAGGCACAACCTTATACCTCACTACCGACGGTTATGTAGACCAACACAACCTACGCCGCACCAAATTTGGCACATTGCGATTTAAAGAATTTATTGATGCCAACGCACACCGAAGCCTACTTGTACAAAGGGAACTTTTAATAGAAGAACTCATCGACCACATGGGGCAGGAAGAACAGCGCGATGATGTTACTCTTATCGGCATTAAATTATAGCAAAATTTAGGTTGCTTTCAAAATTATCTCTTTTCGCCTTAACCTGTGGTTGAAAAAAATATTAACTTTATCTTTCCACCACCTTCTTTTCCCGTTTTATGGATAGTATAAAAAGAAAAGCAATTTGGTTGTTGCTTTTTTGGTTTTTTATCGCCTGCCAACAAGAAAATAGTAGCCCTGATGCACAAAAGGCTTTAGCGCGTGTAGGCGACACCTTTTTGTATGAACAAGAGGTAAGCAATTTAGTACCCGAAGATGCAAATCCCAAAGATAGTGCAGCAATGGTGCAGCGGTATGTAGATAGTTGGATAAAAAAACAACTTCTTTTATTGGAGGCTGAAAATAGCGAAGTGCTTTCGCCAGAGGAAATTCAAAAGCGATTAGAGGAGTACAAATTTCAGTTGCTTGTTCATGCCTACAAAGAAAAAATTGTATCGCAAAAATTAGATACCGTCTTTTCGGCGCAAGAAATAGAAACTTATTATCAAGAAAACTTAGCAAACTTCGAACTCAAAGAGCCTATTACGCGCTGCTTTTTCTTGAAATTATCCAAAGAATTGCCTAAAAGTCAATTAGATGAGGCAGCACAGCTCCTCAAAAGCAAAAAAGAAGCCGATTGGGAGCAGCTTCAAACCTATGCCTACGCCTTTGCAACACAGCACCTTTTGGAAGCGCAAAAGTGGCTACCGCTTACTCAAATCACGACGCAATCTCCATTTTCCGAAGAGCAACTTCTCAATAGGGGCTATTTTTTGGAAGCCGAAGACGAGGCTTTCAAATATTGGGTAAAAATATGGGAAGTAAAACGCAAAAAAGACATAGCACCGCTTAGTTTTGTGCAGAACCAGATAGAAAGTATTTTGCTTAATAAACGAAAAGTAGAAATACAGCAAAACTTGGAACGCCAAATCTATCAGCAAGCAGAGAAAAAAAATACTTACGAAATTTTCAAACCTTAGTCTATCTCCACTTTATTTTCCTTCAAAAGCAATACCATGAACAAAGTTAAAATTACAATCAATAACAATGGCTCTGCCAAAATCGAGGGCGATTTTGAAATTGTAGATGCGCAAGGCAATCCCTACGATTTGGCGGGGCGCACCCTCATTTCCCTTTGCAGATGTGGGCTTTCCAAAAATAAACCCTTTTGCGACGGCGCACATCGTGGGCATTTCGACCATGAGGCAGTCGCCTTTGCCCTACCTCCCAAAAAGGTGTAGAGGCAATTTTTACAAAACAAAAAACTTAGGGCAAACTACAAAATAGCTTGTCCTAAGTGTTTAAAATTTGATACAAAATGAATTATATCGGCTCAAAATATAGCTTGGCAAATTTCCTAAGAACGACAATCCAGCAGGTTGTGGGTCAGAAATTGGAAAGTGCCATATTTTGTGATTTGTTTGCAGGGACAGGCATGGTAGGACGAATTTTTCAAGATAGAGTAAAAAAAATAATTTCAAATGATATAGAATATTACGCTTATATTTTAAATAGGAACTATATCGGAAATAGAACACCTTTGCCTAACGCGCCTTTTTCCAAACTCAATGCCTTAGAAGGGGTCGAAGGTTTTATTTTTCACCAGTACGCAGAAGGGGGCAGGGCTTCACGCCAATATTTTAGCCATTACAACGGAAAAAAAATAGATGCTATTAGAAAAAAAATAGAGTGCCTGAAAAATGAAAACGAAATTTGTCAGGATACTTACTTTTTTTTGTTAGCTTCTCTTTTGGAAAGTGCAGATAAAGTTGCCAACACTGCCTCTGTTTATGCGGCTTATTTGAAAAAATTGAAAAAAACTGCCCAAAAAAATTTGGTCTTGCAGCCTGCGCAATTTGAAATCAACGACCAAAAAAATGAAGTTTTTAATCAAGATGCCAATATTCTAATTAAAAATATAGAAGGAAATATTCTCTATTTAGACCCTCCTTACAATGCAAGGCAGTATAGCACCAACTACCACCTCCTCAATACCATTGCCTTATACGACGAGTTTGCGCCACAAGGAAAAACGGGATTGCGACCAAATTATACCAAATCAAAATACTGCCAAAAGCAGAAAGCGGAGCAGGCTTTGGAGGAATTGATAAAAAATGCAAACTTCGAATACATCTTTTTGAGCTATAACAACGAGGGTATTATTGCTGATACAGAGGTGCGAGCTATTTTCGAAAAGTATGGGCGTTATGATTTGGCTACCCAAACCTATGCGCGTTTTATGGCAGATAAGGCAGAAAATAGAAAGATTGGTGGTTCGAAGGTAGTTGAGTATTTGCATATTTTAGAGAAAAAATAGGCTTAAAAAATATAGAAAAGCCTGCAAAGACAAAATATTTTCAACACTTGGCTCATTGGCACGATTCTTTTAACCGCTACAAAAAATAAAGCCTGATACCCAAATTTCTTTTTTTGGTTTTTTTATGCTATTTTGCATGACCCTATCCGAAGCTACTCCTTTTTTTTCCTACAAGTTTTGTTTTTGAGCTTGTATATCATAAAAACAATAGAAACCATCACTCAAAATGAACAAATCCGATTTTTTACAACTGATAGAAGACCCTTCGAAAGCTAAGGCGGCGCAGGCACTTGATTTACAGAAAGTTATTAAAAAATTTCCCTACTTTCAGGCGGCTTCCTTGCTTTTAGCAAAGGCGGAGGGCAGCGAAAAGAGCATTGCCCAAGCTGCCCTCAAGATTGCAGATAGAGCGATTTTAAAAAAAACATTACATCCTGATTTTAAGCCGTTTCTCAAAAAAAAGCAAGAGGCAAAGAAGCAAGACTTTCCCGTTTTGGAGCATCTCGACTTACAAGCCGAGTCTGTCAATGCTTTTGAAAAATTAGCTGATACCGAGCCTAAAAACAAAGATTTTGCCGAAATTATCCTAACAAAGACAGAGGAAAAGCCGCTGCACCCCTTTGAGTCTTTGCCAAAAGAAACAGAGGCAGAGCAGGAAACAACAACACAGACCTCCAACTTTTTTGAAGAATTAGACCAAAAAAAAGAAAAACTTACATCTGAAAAAAAAAATGAAATAGCTATCACTACTTCGCCTTTATCCGAAAGCGAAACGGTTTTGGGTGAAAACTTCTTTGAAAGTGAAAGTCAAGATTTTGCGACAAATGTAGGTGAAAATATAGGTGAAAATGTAAGTGAAA